>DASZRI010000236.1:0-12700 GCA_035549215.1 Gemmatimonadaceae bacterium
CGGGATCCTGTGCGTGCACTGCATCGTAGCCCAGCGACTGGCTCACCGAGTCGTAGAGGGCCACAAGGTGCTCGCCGCCGGGCGTCACCGGCATCGCGGGGTAGCCGTCCTCGAACGTGATCTCGGCGGACGTGCCCGGCAGGTGCTGGGCGACGATGGCGCGCATGCGCGCGCGGGCGCTGTCCTTCTGCCCTTCCGTGATGAAGCGCAGGTCGCCTGGCACGGTCGCCGTCTGCGCGATGATGTTCGTCTTGCCCGCGGCGGTGCCGCTCAGGTGCAGCGTGTCGTACGTGACGGTGGTGCCGCCGACGATCACGCCGGGGTTGAACGTGAGGTACTGCTCTCCTGCCATCTCGCGACGGAAGGTGTCGAGGATGCGCGCGACCTCGTAGATGGCACCGTAGCCCGCGCCGGGACCGAAGACGCCCGCCGAGTGCGACTGCCTTCCGGTGACGGTGAGCAGCCAGCCGCTGGCGCCGCGCCGCGAGATGGACACGATGGACCGGCTGCCGCCCTCGAAGGCGAGGGCGATGTCGTTCTGCTGTGCCAGGTCGCGGATGTCCTTGCGCGAGATGCTGAGCGGCTGCCCGGGCGACTCCTCGTCGCCGTGCATGATCACCGTGATGTTGGCGTCCTTCAGGGTGCCGGCGTCACGCATCGCCTTGAGCGCGTAGATCAGGATCACGTCGCCGCCCTTCATGTCGCTGGATCCCGCGCCGCGCGCCAGCGTGTCCGCGCGCACGAACTGCTGGCCCTCCCCCTCGAATACGGTGTCGAGGTGGCCGATGAGCAGCACGCGCGTGGTGCCGGGCTTGCCCTTGTGGACGGCGACGAGGTGCCCGGCGCGATGCAGCGAATCAGGCAGGGTCACCCAGCGCGTGGTGAAGCCGAGCGAGTCGAGCTGCGCGCGGAACAGCGCGCCGACGGCGCGAACGCCCGCCACGTTCAGCGTGCCGCTGTTGATGTTCACCGCCGCCTGCAGGAGCGACACTTCCTCGTCCGTGTGCGCGGTGATGTAGTCGCGCATGCGCTGCTCGGTGGCGGTGAGGGCGGCCTGGGCATGCGCGGCGCGCGTGGCGACGGGGAGCAGCGCCGCCACGGTGCACGCGGCGCGAAGGAAGCGGGACGACAACGCCATGGAAAGGCTCCGGATCAGGTGAGGCGCGAGCGGGAGATCCGCCCTGTGAAGGTGGGAAACGGGACGGAAGCGATCAGTTGGGACCGTCGCCGTCCAGCGAACGCCAGAGGTACCAGCAGGCGATGGACGCGTACGGGCGCCACGGCCTGCCGATGCGCAGCACGTCGCGCGGGGTGACGCGGCGGCGCTTGCCGTAGTGCAGGCGGATCGCGTTCTGGATGCCGAGGTCGAGCTCCGGCAGGACGTCGGGTCGGCCGAGCCGGAACATGAGGAACATCTGCGCCGTCCAGCGGCCGATGCCCTTGACCTGCACCAGGTGCTCGATGATCGCGTCGTCCGTCATGTAGCGCACGCGATCGAGGGGAAGCGCGCCGCCGTGCACCTTGTCGGCGAGGTCGCGCAGGTAGCCGATCTTCTGGCGCGAGAGGCCGGCGGCGCGCAGCGTGTCGTCCGTCATCTGGAGCAGGAGCTCCGGCTCCGCGTGGCCGCGCGGGAAGAGCGCGCAGAATCGCCCGTGGATGGTGCCGGCCGCCTTTCCCGAGAGCTGCTGGAAGACGATCATGCGCGCCAGGTCGTGGAAGTGCGACGCGCGGCGGCGCGGGCGCGGCCGGTAGGGGCCGATGCGCGAAATCACCCGCGCCAGCACGGGGTCGGCCTGGCGCAGGTGTGCAAGCGCGTCCTGGACCGTGGCGTCGTTCAATGGCGTGCGAAGACCTGCTTGCCGCCGGCGCGCATGAACGCGACGACGACGTAATGCTGTGGCGTGCCGCCTTCCATGCCGGGGGAGCCGGAGGGCATGCCCGGCACGGCGAGGCCCGCCACCTTCGGCTTCTCGCGGAGCAGCCGGTCAATGTCCTCCACCGGCACGTGGCCCTCGATCACGTAGCCGTTCACGAACGCCGTGTGGCAGGACGCCAGGTCGTCGGTGATGCCCGCGGTCCGCTTGATGCCGTCCAGGTCCGACGTGTCGTGCACGACCACGCGGTAGCCGTGCTTGCGCAGGTACGCGACCCAGTTGCTGCAGCATCCGCAGTTCGGATCCTTGAACACCGTGATTTCCGGGCCGGGCGCAGCGGCCGATGCGCGTGCCACGACGGGGCCCGTGGTGAGGAAGGCGACGGTGCAGAGGAAGAGCGCGAGGCGCGTGAGCGGGCGCATGGGAACCACCGGGTTCGGGACGGAGCCGTTACTGCCGACGCCTGCAAGATCTGGCGGCGGTCCGCGCCGGGGCAAGGGCAGCGTCCCAGGCGCGGGCCGCGCCGTGCGCGACATGTGTCCGGGTCAGGCGACGCGGCGGAGCGCCGCGCGGATGGCGTCCACGATCTCGTCCACCTGCGTCCGCGAGATGATGAGCGGCGGCGAGAGCGCGAGCGTGTCGCCGGTGACGCGGGTGAGCACGCCGTGCTCGAAGCAGTCGATGAACACGTCGAACGCGCGCGTGCCGGGCCGGTCGGCGCGCGGCGCCAGCTCCACGGCGGCCACGAGCCCGAGGTTGCGGATGTCAATCACGTGGGGCTCGCCGCGCAGTGAATGCACCGCGTCCTCCCAGTACGGCGCGAGCTCCGCGGCGCGCGCAAACAGCGCCTCATCCTGGTAGAGCTGCAGCGTGGCGAGGCCGGCGGCCGCGGCGACCGGGTGCCCGGAGTAGGTGTACCCGTGAAACAGCTCGATCCCGCCCGGTGCCTGGTTGACGATCGCGTCGTGGATGCGCGTGGAGACGATCGCGGCGCCCATCGGGACCGTGGCGTTGGTGATGCCCTTGGCGACGGTGATGATGTCGGGGACGATGCCGAAGTAGTCGGCGGCGAACGGCGTCCCCAGGCGGCCGAATCCGGTGATCACCTCGTCAAAGATGAGCAGCAGGCCGTGCCGGTCGCAGGTGGCCTTGAGGCGCTCCAGGTAGCCGCGCGGCGGCACGAGCACGCCCGTGGAGCCGGCCATCGGCTCGACGATCACCGCGGCGATCGCGCCGGCACCATGCTCGGCGACGATGGACTCCAGTGCGTCAGCCAGGTGGTCGCCCCATGCCGGCTGGCCACGCGAGAACGCATTGTGCGCCAGGTCGTGGGTGTGCGGCAGGTGGGCGACGTGCGGCAGGAGCTGGCCCGCGAACTGGCGGCGGTTGCCCTCGATGCCGCCCACGGAAATCCCGCCGAAGCCCACGCCGTGGTAGCCGCGCTGGCGGCCGACGAACCAGGTGCGCCCGGGCTCGCCGCGCGCCTGCCAGTACGCCAGCGCGATCTTGAGCGCCGTGTCCACCGCCTCGGAGCCCGAGTTCGTGAAGAACACGCGCTTGAGGTCGCCCGGCGCGAGCTGCGCCACGCGGGTGGCCAGCTCGAACGCCTTCGGGTGGCCCATCTGGAACCCCGGCGCGAAGTCGAGCGTGCGCACCTGCTCGGCCACGGCGCGGACGATCGGCTCGCGGGTGTGCCCCGCGTTCACGCACCACAGGGCAGCCGTGCCGTCCAGGACGCGCCGGCCGTCGGATGCGGTATAGTGCATGTCGTGCGCGGCGACGAGCAGGCGCGGCGCCTGCTTGAAGGCGCGGTTCGCGGTAAAGGGCATCCACTGCTCATCGAGCGAGAGCGGAGCCGCGGGCAGGTCTGCGGTGTGGGTCATGGCGAGCGGTGATCAGCGACGGCCGCGTGACTGCGGCGTACGCTCCCGGGGTTCTTACTGGGGCTGACGTGGAGATCGAATAATGGCACGGGGACCAATCGACGGCGAGCAGGGTGAGGGCGAGATCCGCAAACGGCTGGAGGCCATGCGGCGTGCCAAGCGCGACCGCGTGCGCTGGACGGCATCGCGCCATACCGCCGAACTGGCCATCGTCGCCCTGCAGCCCGAGCCGCCGCGCGAGTACAAGCGCTCGCGCAAGCACCGCCGCCGCAAGCGCCACAAGCGGATGCTCTGACCGCGGGTCAGGGCGTCACGTGGATGTCGAGCGTGCCGGTGGCACTGCCCACCACCGCGGAGATCTTGGTATCGCCGCCCTGCAGGGCGTGCACCGTGCCGTTGGCGTCCACCGTTGCGACGCCCTGCGCCGACGAGCTCCACGTGACGGTGACGCCGGTGACGGTCGTGCCGTGCGCGTCCAGCGCGGTGGCCGTCGCGCGCACCGAGTCGCCAACCTTCACGCTCGTGCTTGGCGCCGTGACCGTGACCTTCGCTACCTGCGGGGTGGGCAGCGATGGGCCGCTGCCGGAGCCGCATGCGGCGAGTGCGATGGCGAGCGCCGGCGTTGCGACGCGCTTCAGGGGGCGGAAGGCTTGCATCGCCCCCAATTTCCGGGTTTTCAGCCGCCGGGGGAAGTGCGCGGCGTCACGCCGCCCGTGACGTCCTGGCCATGACCGGGCGAGTCCGGCGTTGGCGGAGCGCCCACCGTACGCGCAACGCGGTGGCCAACACGACCAGCAGCGCGCAGACCTCGACGCCCACCTTCTCGCCATCCAGATAGTCGATCGGGGCGTCCTTGAGCGTCGGGTCGGTGAAGATCCCGTGGATGTAGAACAGGATGGCCGACGCGTACGCCGCGTAGTGCAGCAGCTTCCACCGTCCGCGGCCGATCTCCACGCGGTAGTAGGACGTCACGACCACGAACGCCAGCGCGTAGAGCGAGAGCGCGCCCAGCAGGTTGATCCACGGCTGCCTTGGCCCGCCCGGCGGATAGACCAGGTCCACGATGCGGAACGCCGGCGACTTGACCGCCAGCAGCAGCACCGGGTGCAGGATGCACAGCGCGAGCGCGATATATCCGGTCCAATTGTGCAGGCGGAAGTAGTTGAACCGCCGGTGCGGCCAGTGCTTCCACGGGTTGTAGCGCACCGAGAGCAGCAGGCCCATGAGGACGTTGGCGGTGAGCAGCCAGAGGGCCACGAGGCCAACGTCGCTGGACAGGTCCAGTGGGGTCACGGAGGAGGGAGACGAGGGAAAGGTGGGGAGGGCGGCCGGTTCCGCATTCCTGCCCTGAAAACGCGCGAGCGGCGGAAGGCGCTGGACCGCTCAATCCATCATGCGGTCCATCATCTTCTTCGCAAAGTAAATGCCGACGCCCGTTCCGACGATGCTGAGCATGAAGGCGGTCATCATGCCGATGCCTTCACCGGCGTACCAGCCGATGGTGCCGCCGATGAACGCGCCGATCGAGCCCATGAGCTTGTTCACGATCCCTTCCCGTCCAGGAGTTGCTTGAGCACCACGGCCTGGTTGTGCTCCTCGTCACGCGCGCCGTACAGCAGCGTCACGCGGCGGCGCCGGCCCAGCGTGCGCAGGCGACCCAGCGGCTCCGGGTTGCGCTGCAGCTCGGCCAGGTAGCGCCGGCGGAATTCGGCAAAGCGGGCCGTGTCGTGGTGGTACCATTGCCGGAGCGCCGTGGACGGCGCGACGTCGCGCAGCCATTCGTCCACGCGGGCAGACTCCTTCGACATGCCGCGCGGCCACAGCCGGTCCACCAGGATGCGGAGGCCGTCGCGCGGCGACGGCGCATCATAGACGCGCTTGACGGAGAACGACATGGCGGCCACCTCCAACACAGCGGGACAAGTACACATTCCTAACTTGCGAGCGGGCACGGCCCCCGTCCAGCTTGCAGCGGCAGGCGCGCCGGGTTGCCGGCGGCCATGCCTGCGGTCCGCACATACTTCCAGGGGAGCGTGAGCCCGATGCCGTGGTCCCGTCGTCCGATCTCCACTGCCGTGATGCTTGTGGCCACGGCCTCGATACTGGCCCCGGTGCCCGCGCCGGCGCAGGGCGTCACCAGTTCCGGCGCCTTCGTCGCGATGCTCGGCCGTGACACGATCACCGTGGAGCAGTACACGCGCCGCGGCGACGTGATCCAGGGTGACATCATCCAGCGCCAGCCGCGCACGACGGTGATGCACTACACGCTGACGCTCGACGCGCACGGCTACCCCGCGCGCTTCGAGTACACGACGCAGCTCCCCGACGGCTCGCCGGTGCCCGGCGCCCCGATCGGCGCGACGATGGCCTTCACGGCGGACAGCGTGACCTCCACCATCCACCGCGCCGGCCAGGCGCCGGTGGTGCGCTCGGCCGAGGCGTCGCGGGCCTTTCCCGACCTGGGCTTCGCCTATGGCATGTACGACCTGGTGATCGCGGCGATGCGCGCACAGCGGACGGACAGCATGGCGGTGGCGATGGTGTCGCCTGGCGCCACGCGACCGAACGTGCTGACCTTCGTCCGCCGAGGCGCTTCGGCGTACACGGTGGACTACTTCGGGTCGCCGCAGCGCGTCGCGGTGGACGCGAATGGGCGCGTGACGTCGGTGAACGGCATGGAGACCACCGAAAAGGTGATCGCGCGGCGCGTGCCATCGGTCAACATCACGGCGCTGGCGCAGGCGTTCGCCACGCGCGGGATCGGCGTCGCGTCACCGCGGGACACGATGACAGCGGCGGTGGGAGCGGCACACCTCTGGGTGGACTACAGCCGGCCTGCGGCGCGCGGCCGCCATGTCTTCGGCCCGACGGGCGTGCTGGGCGACACGCTGTGGCGCACGGGGGCCAACGAGGCGACCCAGTTCCGGACGGACGTGGACCTGGTCATCGACGGCAAGACGCTGCCGGCCGGCATGTACACGCTCTGGACGCATGCCCACATGGGCCGGTACGCGCTCACCTTCAACACGCAGGTGGGGCAGTGGGGCACCGATCATGATTCCACAAAGGACCTGCTCACCGTGCCGCTCGCCGTGACGACGCTGCCCGCGGTGGTGGAGCGGTTCACGATCGCGGTGCGTCCGGCGGGAGCGAACGCGGGCGTGCTGACGCTCTCGTGGGACACCACCGAGCTTTCCGTCCGCTTCCAGACCAGGTAAGCTCAAGCAGCGCCGGATGCTGCAGCAGGGCCCCCGCCCCGGCGGGGGCCCGTTCGTTTCCCGTCACGCGGGTTCCGCCATGTCGCGACTGCTGAACTACTTCTTCAAGGGGCTGATCGTCATCGCCCCGATCTTCATCACCGTCTACATCTGCTACCTGATCTTCACGCGGATCGACAGCTGGCTGGGGCTGCCGATCCCGGGCGTCGGGTTCGTGGTGACGATCGTGCTGATCACGGCAGTCGGCTTCGTGACGCAGACGTTCCTGAGCCGCACCGTGCTGAGCGCGATGGACAGCCTGATCAACCGGCTGCCGTTCGTCCGGCTGCTCTACTCGAGCACCAAGGACCTGCTGAACGCGTTCGTGGGCGAGCAGCGGCGGTTCGACAAGCCGGTGCTTGCCACGGTGACGCCGGGCGGCTCCGCGCGCGTGTTCGGCTTCGTCACGCAGGAGTCGCTCGCCGGCTTCGGGATGAGCGACCACGTCGCCGTGTACGTGCCGCAGTCCTACGGCTTCGCCGGCAACCTCGTCGTCTTTCCCGCGTCGCAGGTCCAGCGGCTCGACGCCGAGAGCGCCCACGTGATGGCGTTCATCATTTCCGGCGGGGTGACGTCGCTGCCCGCACGTTGAGGGCGCGTCCGTCCAGCCGCTCCATCGGCTGGACGCCGAGCAGCGCGGCGAGCGTGGGCGCCATGTCGGCCACGCGCACGCGATCAGGGCGCGTGCACCGGCAGATTCCCGGCCCGTAGAAGATCTCGGGCACATGCGCATCGTTGTCCCATGGCGTGCCGTGCTCCGCCATGCCGCGCGTGCCCGCAGGGTAGTCGTACCGATCCAGCGTGACGATGAGGTCCACGGGCGCATCGGGCGCGAACTGGTGCGCCCACCGCTGCGCGACCAGGTCGTGCGTCGTGTCGGCGGCGTACACCTGGGCGATGGTGTTCACGCGTGCCACGCCCGGCAGCTTGCGCGCCGCCGCGGCCAGGGCGCGCAGGACGGAATCGGGGTCGAGGCCGGCGCGCCGGACGGCGTCGTGGTCGAGCGTGATGGTCGGGAAATCAAGGTGCAGGGCGCCCGCCGGAACTCCGGCGGCGGACAGGTCGCGCTGCGCCCGCTGCACCAGCGGGCGCAGGTCCACGTACCGCGCGGAAATGCCGCGCGACTTGCTGATTTCCGGGTACGACGTGGACGCGTGGTCCGCCGTCAGCGCGACGATGATGCGTGTCGAGTCGCGCAGGCGGTACAGCGAGTCGAGCAGCAGGCCGATCGTGTGGTCCAGGCGCAGGAGCTGGTCGTGGATCTCGCGCGAATCCGGGCCGTACCGGTGCCCGATGTAGTCCGTGGCCGAGAACGACACGGCGAGCACGTCGGTCTGCGGGCCGGCGCCCAGGTGCATCGCGTTGACGCCGGCCAGCGCGGCCTGCGCCACGAGGCTGTCCATGAACGGGGTGACGCGGATGTACAGCGCGGCGCTGTCGGGCGCGTCGGGGAACCGGTGCGGGAACACGTTGTCCTGGCCGGCGTTCTCGATCGCCACCGCGTCCGGTTCCCGATACGCTGACGCGGGACGCAGCAGGTTCCATGTGGCGCCGGCCAGGCCCTGCGCCATGCGTCGCGCGTTGAAGTCGCGCACCCACGCGGGGAGCGTGTCGGCGTAGTACGTGCTCGTGGTGAAGTTGCCGTTCGTGGAATACCAGAACACGGACTGCTTCGCCCTTCCCAGGGGCAGGATGGCGCCGCGGTCCTTCATCGACACGCTCAGCGCCCGGGCGCCCGGTTCCGCGGCAGCGATCCAGTCGTACAGCGTCGTGCCGTGGAAGCGATCGGGCGACGCGCCCACCTCGCCCGGTGCGGCATCGAGCAGCGCGTAGTGCGCATCCACGACGCCCTGCGCATTGGAGGCGATCCCCGTGCTGCGCGGGAAGCGGCCCGACATCGTGGTCGCGTGGCCCGGCGCGGTTTCCGTGATCGCATGATCCTGGTAGGCGTTCGTGAAGAATGCGCCCGTGCGCAGCCGGGCCAGCCCGCCGGTGAACTGCTTGCCGAATCGCTGGAAGTAGTCGGCATGCATCTGGTCCACCGTGATGAACACGAGGAGCGTCGGTGCCGCCCCGCGGGACCACGCGAGCCGTCCGCGAGGCCCGGCGGCGATGCCGGTGCCCGGGCCGTGGAACCGCACGGCGTTCATTGGCAGCGAGTCCAGCATCGTCCACGAGTCGCCGCCGTCGGTGGAGCGCGCGGTGCCCGCGAGCCCGGTGGCGATGAGCGTGTCCCCGGCGACGTACGACACGCCGGAGAGGTACGCCGGCACGAGGGGGCCGCGTGCCGCACGCCACGTGCGGCCGCCGTCATCCGTGATGGCGACGTTCGTCAGCGCGTCATGCGGCCGCGAATAGTTGCCGCCCACCGCGACGCCGTGCCGCGCGTCGCGGAACGCGAGCGCGAAGATGCCCGATGCCGGGTTGCCCGCCTGCACGGGTGTCTCGCTCACCGTCCACGTGCGCCCGCGGTCCGACGAGTGATACACGCGCGACGCCGACGCGCCACCAGTGCCGATCCACACATCGTTGGCGCCCCATGTCACCAGGCAGGTGCCGCTGGCCGCGAACGCGCCCTCGTTTGGCAGCGCGGCCGGGATGGCGTCGGGCGGGATGCGCGTCCAGGTGCGCCCGCCGTCGTCGGTGCGCAGCAGGAACAGGTGCCCATCCA
This sequence comes from Gemmatimonadaceae bacterium, assembly GCA_035549215.1. Classification (GTDB taxonomy): domain Bacteria; phylum Gemmatimonadota; class Gemmatimonadetes; order Gemmatimonadales; family Gemmatimonadaceae; genus JAGWRI01. Next base: position 9,686 of record DASZRI010000236.1, read on the forward strand.
CGGGGTCGCTCAACGCGATGCCGTGCCGCGCGTCCCAGAACGCGAGCGCGTCCAGGAAGACGCCCTTCGTGTCGGTCTGGTAGGCCACCGACCACGTGTGCCCGTTGTCCGCGGTCCGATAGATGCGCGCCGCGCCACGCTCGGCCTCGCCCGCGCTTGCGGCGATCGCCACGCCGTTGCCGAGCCCGACGATGGAGCGCAAGTCCAGTGCCGAGGCGCCGGGGATGGTGTCGACCATCCAAGTGCGGCCACCGTCCTCCGTGCGCGCCACGGTGCCGTGCATGCCGCTGGCCCACGCGACGCGCGTGTCCACGATGCTGAGGCCGCGGAATTCCGCCGTGGTGGGCACGCGCGAAAGGCTCCACTGCGCGCGGGCCGGCCATGCGACCGTCGCGACGAAGGCCAGCGCGGCGGCGCTGATGGCGGGGGCGTTGGCGCGGAAGGATCGAGGCATGGTCTCAGGAGTTGCGTGGGGAGTCATCGTCGCCCGGATTGGCGGGCTCGTCGAATCCCAGGATGTCGTATGCGTGAAACGCCACGTAGAAGAACCCCGCCGCGGCGAGGATTGCTCCCACGCCCTGCTTCCAGTGCGCATGGTGCTGCACGAACAGGAACGAGAGGCCGATGGGCAGGAAGATCGCGCCGAACACCGCGGAGGCGGCGCGCAGCATGTAGGCGGGGTCGGCGAAGCGAGACATGGCGGCGGTGGGTGCGCCGGAATCTCCGGCGACCGTGGGCGGGAAGCAAGCGTTGCGACGGGGCCCGCCTCCCGGCTACCGTGCAGGGGCACCCGCCCACTTTCGAGGATCCCATGTTCGAGCTCGTCGACGTGCAGGCCGCCGCGAGGCGCATTGCGGGACGCGTGCACCGCACGCCGCTGCTGTCCGCGTCCCGCCTCGGCACGCGCGGGGGCGTGCAGCTCTGGCTCAAGGCCGAGTCGCTGCAGAAGACGGGCTCGTTCAAGTCGCGCGGGGCGCTGAATGCGGTGACGCAGCTCTCCGCGGACGACCGCGCGCGCGGCGTGATCGCGGTGTCGGCGGGCAACCACGCGCAGGCGCTGGCGTGGGCGTCAACGGCGGTCGGCGCGCGGTGCACCGTGGTCATGCCCGCGGCGGCGGTGCAGGCCAAGGTGGACGCGAGCCGCGGCTACGGCGCGACCGTCATCCAGCACGAATCCGGGTCGGCGATGTTCGCGCGCGCCTTCGCACTGGCGGAGGAGCACGGCTACGTGTTCATCCACCCGTTCGACAACGCGCACGTTGCGGCGGGCGCGGGCACCGTGGCGCTCGAGATCCTGGAGGACCTCCCCGACCTCGACGCGATCATCGTGCCGGTGGGCGGCGGCGGGCTGCTCAGCGGGGTGGCCGTCGCGCTCAAGGCGCTGCGGCCCGCCGTGCGCGTCTTCGGCGTGGAGCCCGAGGGCGCGTCCACGCTGCGGATGAGCCTGGACGCCGGCACGCTGCAGACGGTGGACGTGCCGCGCACGGTGGCCGACGGGCTCGCGGCACCGACGACGAGCCAGATGGTGGTGGACATCACGCGCCGCCTGGTGGACGACGTGATCGTGCTGCCCGACGAGGAAATCGTGGACGCCATGCGCCACCTGCTCGCGTCCGCGAAGCTGATGGCCGAGCCCGCGGGCGCGGCGGCGACAGCCGCACTGCTCAGCGGGCGCCTCGCCTTGCCGGCGGGCGCCCGCGTCGTGTCCATCGTGAGCGGCGGGAACGTGGACCTGGCCCGCCTGCAGTCGCTGCTCTAGCGCGTCTCGGTCGGCTCCAGCCTGAGGCGCGGGGCGACGCGCACCGCCGTCCCATAGCAGAGCACCTCCGACACGCCGGGCATGATCTCCGTCGCGTCGTAGCGCACGGCGATCAGCGCATTGGCGCCCAGCGCCGTGGCGTGCTCCACCGCGTGCTCGAACGCGTCGGCGCGCGACTGCTCGCAGAGGTCTGTGAGCAGCGAGATGTTGCCGCCGACCAGCGTCTGGAACCGCGCGCCGATCGTGCCGAACACCGAGCGCGAGCGGACGACGATCCCGCGCACGACGCCCAGCGTCCGCACGACGTCATAGCCGTCGAGCGCATTGGCGGTCGTCGTCTGGAAGTCGGATGTCGTCGCCAGCGCCATGGCTCCTCCGGTCAGCGTTTGGACTTGTTCCGGTCGAGCCGGAACTTGGTCCACACGACGACCGTCTCGCAACCCGACTGCCCCGGCACGCCGAACTGCGCCGGCGTGGTGACGCCGCTGTAGACCTCGATGGCGCCGATCTCCTGGGGCTGGACGAAGCTGTCGATGTCGCCCGGGCTCTGGCTCACCCACGGGCTGCCGTCCACGACGATGTTCACGCAGCCGTTCGGGTCACGCGCGTCGGTGATGACGTTTGCCCCTGACCCGTCGCCGGCGGGCATGATGCGGATGCCCGGCGCCTGGCGCAGCAGCTCGGTGAACTTGATCGCCTGGCGGTTGTCGATTTGCTTCTCGTCCATGTAGTAGCCGAAGCCGGAGCGCTTCCGCTCCGTGAAGCCGACGTCATCCAGCGCCCGCGTCCGCTGTGCCTCCACGCGCACGGTGCTCAGCACCGGCACGAAGTTGTCCAGCGTGATCGTCACGTTCGTGGCGCTCACCGACGACAGCTCCACCGGCTTGTCGGCTGGCGTGTAGCCGAGCAGGCGCACGGTCACGACCTGCGAACCGGCCGGGAGCGAGTCGAGCGTGAACGCACCATTGACCCCGGTGCTGGTGGCCCGCGTCGTGCCATCGAGCTGCACGCGCGCGCCCGCCACCGGCTTGCCGGTCGTGTTGACGACCCGGCCGATGAGCCGGGCCGTGGCTGCCACCTTCGCCGGTGCGGCCGCCTTGCCCGTGTCCGCACCGGGGTGCGCCGCGGCGACCAGCCGCGGGATGCTCATGCTGCGGAGCTCGAGGTCCTCATCCTGGAACGAGATCGGCAGGTCGCCGCTCGTCACGCCGCCCTGGAGCACCTGCACCTTGCCGTCGAACTGCTTCGGCAGCCCA
>DASZRI010000237.1:0-5195 GCA_035549215.1 Gemmatimonadaceae bacterium
GCTACCGTCGCGTGATGCGGACCTGCCAGACCTCGGGGCCCTGGGCCTCGTAGTTCCAGTCGAACTGGTCGCCGCGCTCGGCGGCGAGCTGGTAGCGAAGCGGGCGCGGATCATGGTCGTTGACCAGGACCAGGTCCTGGCCCGACTCGAGCGCGTCGAAGGCGCGGAAGATGGTCGGATGCTTGTCACGCGGCGGAATCACGCGGACATCGAGCTTGAGAGGTGTGTGCGACACGAAGCCTGCTCCGGGGTGTTGGAATGATGGCGAGCAGAAGACAGCACCGACGGCGGGCTCGCCTCCGCGCCGGCGGCATGATCAGGAAGGGCGCCGGACGATGTGCACGTGCACTTCGTCCGGGCCGATGACCTTCACGGCGTAGGAGAAGCCGCGCCGCTCGAGCACGGGCAGCAGGAACTCCGGCACGCGCACGTTGACCTGCAGCAGCATCTCGTGCGGCCCGAGGCGCTCGGCGGCCTCGAGCGTGCGGACCATCGGCTCCGGCGGCTCCATGTCACGCACGTCGAGCACGATGGCCGCGGGCGGCGCGGCGTTGGCGTGGCAGAACCAGACGCACCAGTCGTCCGCGGCCTGCTGCTGCGCGTAGTGCTCGAAGCCGCGCCGGGCCAGCACGGCGAACAGCGGCACGGGCTCGAACGGCGCGCGCAGGAGCAGGACCTGGTCAGCCCCCAGCGCACCGACGGCTTCCATGATGACAGGGAACGGCTCCTGCCCTGCGGCGAGCAGCGGCCGCACGTCGAGTTCGACGACCGGACCGGTGAGCCACGCAGGAGCAGGCGCCGGCGGAGCCGGGTCCGGCGACGCGGTGTCGCTCACGGGATCAGCGGCGCCCGCATCGACCGGCGCGGCGACGTTGACCGGCGACGCACTGGACGCCTCGCGCGCGTCTGACGCGTCGAGCGCGGCGTTGAGCGCGTCCAGCAGCGTGGCGAGCGGCACGCCGGCGATGCGCGCCGCCTGCGCCACCGTGGTGAGCCGCGCCATCACCTTCCGAATGCCGGCGTTGCGCAGCTTGGCGAACTGCGGCGACACCCCCACGAACACGTCCACGAGGCGCTCGTCGCGCTTCAGCACGTCGGACACGCGGTCCGAGCCGACCACCGGCGTGTTGCCGCTCCCGGCGCGCGTCACGCGATCCGTCCCCACGCAGCGCGGCGGAGCTGCGCGGCAAAGGTGAGCGTCGCCAGCAGGAACAGCGCGGCCCCGACGTGCGCGACATGCTCGCGCGCGAGGGCCACGCCACCGTCGAGCATCGCCACGCCCGACACCGCGAGCCACAGCCCGGTGCGGCCCGCGCGCGGCGACGTGAGCTGCGCAACCACCGGCACCTGCTCACGTCCCATGCGGTCGCGGTAGCGCGCGACCCACGCCAGGAAGGGCACCACCTTGTACTGCAGCCCGATGACGATGACGCCGATGCCGCCGACGAGCCCGGTGAACACGTACGTGATCGCGAGGCGCGGATGCAGGGCCCCGCTGCGCAGCACGAATGGGGCCAGCGCGGCGGCGACCGCCAGCAGGACGAGCCCGGCGCGCACGTGGCGCAGCCCGGCATCGAGCACGGGCCGCTTGCGCGCCAGCAGGTGCCGCGCGCCCTGCGCAATGAATGCCACGACACCGCCTTCCAGGAGCAGCAGGCCGGCCCACGCCGCCATGTCGAGCCGCGTCGCCAGCCCCCACACGAGCACCGGAAGGCCGAGTGCGAGCAGCCCCACGCTCACCGAGCTCAGCCGCGGGTTCACCCCGTGCGAGAGCAGGAACATGGGCAGCAGGCGCCGCGACACGCCGGCGATCATGAGCAACACCCAGCCGACGATCGCCACGTGCAGGTGAATGGCGACCATCGTCACGCGGAAGTCGCCCAGGAAGGCCGTGTGCAGGTTGTGCACGAGGGCGACGCCGAGGCCGAACGTCGCACAGAGGAAGGCGAGCGCGAGCCCCACGGCATGCCACACGACGTCGTGCGCGGTGGCCCGGGGCAGCGACAGGACAATATTTGTGATCGCGCACGTGAGCCCGATCGCAATGCCGCACAGCCCCGCGTGGTGCAGCAGCACGGACTCGCGCATCACGCCGGGGGCGAACAGCGCCACGCCGGGCACGAAGCACCAGAACCCCACGTGTCCCAGCCGCTCCGATCGCACGGAGGCGCCGAGCGCCACCGGCAGGAGTTGGTACAGCGCGCCGAAGATCGTGGTCGTGAGCCACCCGAGCGTGAACAGGTGCGTGACACCGGCCACGTGGGGCGATTGGTAGAGTCCGCGCGACAGTTCGGGCGCAACCCACACCAGCCCGGCACTGCCCGCCACGAGGAAGGCGACGCCAGCCGCGAAGTGCTCGCCCGGCAATCGCAGGGACGCGCCCGCCTGCGGCGCGAGGCCGGTCACGGCAACGCCTCGGCCACGGCGCGCGCGATGGTGCGGAAGCTCTCGGCCGCGTCGCTCGTGGGGCGCGCCAGGACCGTCGGCGTGCCGGAGTCGCCCTCGCCCACCATCTGCGCGTCGAATGCGACCGTACCCAGCAGTGGCGCGCCGAGGCGATGCGCCACGACGCCGCCCGCGCCCCAGCCGTACGCGCCGGTCATGTTCTCGACCACGCCGACGACAGGCACCTGCAGTTCGCGGAACATCTGCCCCGCCTTCTGCGCTTCGGAGCCCGCGAGCCACTGCGGCTGGGTGACGACGATGCCGCCCGAGACCTCGACCGCCTGGGCCAGGGAGAGCGGGACGTCGCCGGTGCCGGGTGGAAGGTCCACGACGAGCACGTCCAGCGCCGGCCAGTCGACACCGCGCGCGAACTGCTTCACGGCCTTGGAGACCATCGGCCCGCGCCAGATGGCCGGCGATTCCTCGCCGAGGAAGAACCCGAAGCTGATCAGCGGGACGCCGTGCGCCATCACGGGCACGATGTGCTTCTCCGGCGTCATCGAGACGCGCGCATTGCCATCCGTGATGCCGAGCAGCGTGGGCAGGCTGGGACCGTAGATGTCGGCGTCGAGCAGCCCGACGCTCATCCCCTCTTGGGCGAGTGCCAGCGCGAGGTTCACGGCGATGGTGCTCTTGCCCACCCCGCCCTTGCCGGCGCCTACCGCGATCACGTGCCGCACGCGCCCGAGGCGCACCTGGTCGCCCCAGGGGTCGGGCGTGCCGCGCAGCGCGGGGCGCGGACGTGCTTCCGGCAGGCCGACCTCCACTTCGATGTGCGTGCCGCCCGCGTCGCGTACCGCCGCCTGCACCGCGCTCGTGAGCTGCGGGGCAATTGCTGGATCGCTGGTGCGCACGCCGAGCCGGACCTTCACCTGCGTGCCGCACACCACCACCTGCTCCACCATGCCGAACGACACGATGTCCCGGGAGAGCCCGGGATAGTGCACGGCGGCGAGGGCCGCGCGGACGGCTTCGGCGTCCAGGGGAGGCGCGTGATCCTGCGGAAGTTGCGGCATGCGCGGGGGATTCTCCGTCAATGCGATGGGGAAAACCTGGCGCGCCCCGGGACGCCGGAACGTGACGGTTGTCTCATCGGCGCCCGGGTGTGACAATCGTCACGCCGAGGACCCGCATGCGCGGCGACGATACGTGCAGACGCCATCACCGATCCCCGCCATGCCTGATCCGCACGACCTGCAGTCGCCCGTCTGGGACGCCCTGCGCACCGTCATCGATCCCGAGATCGGGCTCGACATCGTGACGCTGGGGCTCGTGTACGACCTCGAAGTGGCCGGCGGCCGCGCCGTGGTCACGCACACGCTCACCACGCGCGGCTGCCCCATGGAGCGCATCATCACGCAGGGGATCCACGAGGCGGTCGGCGCCGTGGAAGGCGTGGACGAGGTGGCCACGCGGCTGGTGTGGGACCCGGCGTGGCACTCCGGCATGATTGCGCCGAGCGCATTCCTGTGAGCGCGCACCCCGTGGGGCCTGCAGGCGGGCGTCCAACGGTTGCACACGCCGACTTCGACCAGGCGCCGTTCCTGGTGATCTGGGAGACGACGCAGGCCTGCGACCTCGCGTGCCTGCACTGCCGCGCGTGCGCGCAGCCGAACCGCGACCCGCTCGAGCTATCCACCGGCGAGGCGCGCCGGCTGATTGACGACGTGCGCGCCCTGGGCAACCCGCTGTTCGTCCTCACGGGCGGGGACCCGCTCAAGCGCCCGGACACCCTCCCGCTGGTCGAGTACGCCGCGTCCACCGGGCTGCGGGTGGCGATGACGCCGTCGGGCACCCCGCTCATGACGCCCGAGGTGCTGCGCGCACTGCGCGATGCCGGCCTCGCGCGCCTGGCGGTGAGCGTGGACGGCGCGACCGCCGCGAGCCACGACGCCTTCCGTGGCGTGCGCGGCTCGTTCGACTGGACGCTGCGCATGCTCCGCGAGGCGCAGCGCATCGGGCTCTCGACGCAGGTGAACACGACGATCTCCCGCTACAACGTGGCGGAGCTCGACGCGCTCATTGCGCTGATGAGCGACCTGGGCATCACGCTGTGGTCGGTGTTCTTCCTCGTCCCCACGGGGCGCGCGCAGGCGCGTGACATCGTGAGCCCGGACGAGATCGAGCGCGTGATGGAGCGGCTGTACGCGCTCTCCCTGACGGCGCCGTTCGACATCAAGACGACGGCGGCGCCCCACTATCGCCGCGTGACGCTGCAGCAGCAGCGCGCGGCCCGCCGCGCAGGCGACGCGGACACCATTGCCGGCGGCATCGGGTTCAGCCTGGCCGACGGGATCGGCCGCGGGCGCAGCGTGAACGACGGCAGCGGCTTCGTGTTCATCAGCCACCGCGGCGAGATCTTTCCCTCCGGCTTCCTGCCGGTGAGCGCCGGCAACGTGCGCACGGATTCGCTCGGCGATGTCTACCGCGGGCACCCGATGTTCCGCGCGCTGCGCGACCCGGATCGCCTGCACGGCAAGTGCGGCGCCTGCGAGTATCGCACGGTGTGCGGCGGCTCGCGTGCACGCGCCTACGCGATGACGGGCGACTGGCTCGAGGCCGATCCGTTCTGCGCCTACATGCCGCCGCGGTATGAGCGGATGGTCGAGCAGGGTGAGGCCGAGGAGCCGGACGTGTATTTCGCGCGCCGGATCGCGGGCTGGGGGCTGGACGTGTTCGCGCGAAGGGAGAAGCGGGCCGGCGCGTCCTGAGGGCCCGCACCGCCGGTCCGAGCGCGACGGACACGGGCT
>DASZRI010000238.1:0-2370 GCA_035549215.1 Gemmatimonadaceae bacterium
CACGGTCGCGCCGCCGGGCGTGGATGTGGACCTGCTCGAGGGCGTGACACCGATGCCGCGCACTGCGCTCGGCGTGCCCGACGAGGGGACGCTGGTCGCGTGCTGGGGCGCACGCCACGCGACGCTGGACGTCATTCGCGCGCTGCGTGCGCTGGCGCCGATCGCGCGGCGACACCCTGAGCTTCACGTGGCCGTGGTCGGGCCAGCCGCGCGCGACGAGGCGCTGCGCCTGCACGCGTCGGCGCTCGGACTTGGCCGCGCCGCGTCGTTCCACGCCGATGAGGAGCGCGCGCCGCGCATCATGCGCGCCGCGGACCTGGGCTGGGTGGCGGCCAGTGGCGATGACGCGGCATTCGCCACGCTGCAATGCATGGCGCTCGGCGTGCCGCTCGTGACTCCCGACGCGCCGTGGATGCGGCGCCTGGTGGATCACGATGCGGCAGTGGTCGCAGCGACCGATGATGCGGCGCTGGGCGCGGCGCACGTGGCCGGGCTGCTCGGCGACCCGGCACGTCGCGACGCGATGGCTGCGGCGGCCCGCGAGCGCGTCGCCGCGCGATTCCCGGCGTCGGTGATGATCGACGGCTTCGAGGCGGCACTCCGCGCCGCGGGGGACCGTGCCGCATGGGCGACGCAATGACCGCCGACGCCGCGCCGCGCGTCAACCTGCGGCATCGCCTGGAGTACGGGGCAACGCGCACCGCGATCGCCGCGCTGCGCTTGCTCGGCTTCCGTCGCGCCAGTGCGATGGGCGCGCGGCTCGGCACGCTGGGCTATTCGCCGGTCGGCATCCGGCGCGCCGTCGTCGAGCGGCAAGTGCGCGCCGCGTTCCCCGAGTGGACGGCCGAGCGCGTGTCCCAGGTGGCGCGCGCCAGCTACGCCAGCCTGGGGCGCACCTTCGTGGAAACGGCGCTGCTGCCCGCGTGCACGCGTGAGGAAATACTCGACCTGTTCGAGCGCGTGGATGGATGGGATGTGGTGGAATCCGCGCTTGCCCTGGGCAAGGGGCTGATCGTCGTCACGGGACACCTGGGCAACTGGGAGCTGGGCGGCTCGTACCTCTCGGCGCGCGGGCTTCCGCTGGATGCCGTGGCGCGGGGGATGGAGAACCCGCTCTTCGACGGCTACCTGACGCGCACGCGCGAGCGCATCGGCATGTCCATCATGCATGACTCCGAGGCGGTGCGGCGCGTGCCGCGGGCGCTGCGTTCGGGGCGCGCGGTGGCGTTCCTGTTCGACCAGGGCGCGGTGGGGCTCGCCTCCACCTGGGTGCCGTTCTTCGGGCGGCTCGCCAAGACGCCGCGAGGGCCTGCGGTGTTCGCCCTGCGCCTCGATGCACCCATTGTCTTCGGCGCGGCCATTCGCCAGCCGAGCGGCCGCTTCTCGATCGGCTTCGAGCGCGTGCCGGTGGCGCGCACCGGTGACCTCGAGGCGGACGTGGATGCCATCGTCGCATCGTACACGCAGGTGCTGGAGCGCTGGGTGCGCGCACATCCCGACCAGTACTTCTGGCAGCATCGGCGCTGGAAGCACCAGCGGCCGGGCACGCCGCCCGAGCTGGGGGACCCCTCGTGACCGCGCGCGAGCTGCTGCGACGCGATGCGCGCGCGTGGTTCGGGCTCGCGGTCATCGGGCTGATGGTTGCGGCCGCGATCGCGGCGCCGCTCGTGGCGCGCCACGATCCGCTGGCCATCGACCTGCTGCACCAGCTCCAGCCGCCGAGCTCGGCGCACTGGCTGGGGACGGACGACCAGGGGCGCGACGTGTGGGCGCGGCTCGTGTACGGCGCGCGCGTCTCACTCGCGGTGGGCATCGTCTCGCAGGGGATCGCGCTGTCCATCGGGCTCGCGTTCGGGCTGCTTGCGGGCTACTACGGGCGCTGGGTGGACGAGGTCGTGATGCGCCTGGCCGACGTGACGCTGGCGTTTCCCACGCTGCTCCTGCTCATTGCGCTCGTGGCCGCGCTGCAGCCGTCGCTCTCCATCGTCTTCCTGACCATCGGCATCGTGGGCTGGGCGGCGATGGCGCGCCTGGTGCGCGGGCAGGTGCTCGTGGTGCGCGAGCTCGAGTACGTCCAGGCCATGCGCGCGCTCGGCGCCCGCGACACGCGCATCATCCTGCGCCACGTGCTGCCCGGCGTGATTGCGCCGGTCGTGATCGCGGCCACGCTGGGCATCGCGGGCGCGATCATGGCCGAATCGTCGCTGTCGTTCCTGGGGCTCGGTGTGCAACCGCCGACCCCGAGCTGGGGGGCGATGATCGCCAGCGGCCGCGACCTGATGCAGTTGCAGTCGGCGCCGTGGACGTCCGTGGCCCCCGGCGCCGCCATCGGCCTGACCGTGCTTGCCTTCAACCTGCTGGGCGATGCCC
>DASZRI010000239.1:0-2577 GCA_035549215.1 Gemmatimonadaceae bacterium
CGGCACCTTGATGCTGTCCACGAGCGACTCGGGGGCAAAGGTCGCGCTGCCCAGGAAGCGATCGGGACGGAACAGCCCGGCGAGCGCGGACGTCACCGTGTCGGCCGCCGTCGTGTCCACGTCGAAGAGCGAGATCGTCACCGGCGCGCCCGGCTTCACGCCACCGGTGTCGAGCTGGAACCGGATGTATGCGCTGTCCACCGCCGTGATGGCGCTGTCCGCCGCGGCGTTCGTGCGGTGAAAGACCAGCGGCAGCGAGTCGAAGCGGATGATCCCGCGCGTCTCCAGCGTGTCGCCGCGGCCCGCGACAAGCAGGAACGGCTCCTGCCCGATGGCCGGGAACCCCGGCACCGAGGAATCGATGGCGATGGCGGGAAGGATCGTGTCCTGCAGCGTGACCGACTGCCCCGGGCACAGCGACGGGCAGGCCGCGCTGGAATCCAGGTTCTCACTGCAGGCGGAGACACCCACGATGGCCGCGACCGCGACCAGGAGCGCCATCCCTCGAGTACGGAAGAAGTGCACTACGGCCTTCCAGGCGTGACTAGTGACGACTGCGATCCAGGGAGTGTGGGGTGAACGCCTTGGGCAGGAGTTCCTCGAGCGTCCACCGCGCCTCGCGCCCATCGCGCGTGACGCTGACCACGATGAGGGCGGGCGCGAACTCGACCAGCGCCTGCCGGCAAACACCGCACGGCGGCGTCGGCGTCTCGGCCTCCGACGCGATCACCACCGCGACGAACGAGCCGTGCCCACGCGCCACCGCCGCGGCCAGCGCGCCCCGCTCGGCGCAGATGCCGGCCGGGAACGACGCACTTTCCACGTTGCAACCTTCGGTGATGCTGCCGTCGCTGGCGAGCAGCGCCGCACCCACGCGGAACCCGGAATAGGGCGCGTACGCCCGCTCCATGGTAGCCATGGCACGCTCGCGCATGACCGCCAGGGTGCGGTCATCCACGACGGACGCGGCCGCGGACGCCGGTGCGGCGCTCATGCCGCGAGCAGCTCCGGCAGGAACGACGTCCCCTGCCCGCGGAACGACAGCCCGAACCACTCCGCAACCGTGGCCCCGAGGTCGGAGAACGTCGCGCGGCGCCCCACCCCCCGCGGACGCACGCGCGGCCCGACCGCCAGCAACGGCACGCACTCGCGCGCGTGGTCCGTGGATGACGTCGTCGGATCGTTTCCGTGATCGGCCGTGATGAACAGGAGGTCGTCCTCGCGAAGGGCGGACAGCAGGCTGGGGAGCGCCGCGTCGAATTCCCGCAACGCCCCATAGAACCCCGGAACATCGTTCCGGTGCCCGAACAACTGGTCGAAATCTACAAGGTTGGCGAACAGGAACCCACCAGGCGCATCCTGCAGCCACGCGCGGATGGCCACGATCTCCTCGGCGTTTCGGGCAAAGTGGCGCGAGCTGATGCCCCGCCCCGCAAAGAGGTCGTCCACCTTGCCCAGGCCGGTCCGCTCGACGCCCGCCGCCTGCAGCGCGTCGAGCAGCGTCTGGTCGGGCGGCTGGATGGAGAAGTCCCGCCGGTTGCCGGTGCGGGTGTAGTGCCCCGGCGTCCCGAGAAACGGCCGGGCGATCACGCGCGAGACGTCGTGCGGCGCGACGAGCATCTCCCGGGCCGTGCGGCACGCGCGATACAGGTCCTCCAGCGGGACGACCTCCTCGTGCGCCGCGATCTGGAAGACCGAGTCCGCCGAGGTGTAGAGGATCCAGTCGCCCGTGCGCTGGTGCTCGGGGCCGAACTGGTCGAGCACCACGGTGCCGCTCCCGACCACGTTCCCGATGACGCCGCGCCCGGTGCGTCGAGCGAACTCGTCCACCACCTCCTGCGGGAAGCCGTGCGGATAGGTGGGAAAGGGACGCGCGAGGTGCACGCCCGCGATCTCCCAGTGCCCGGTCGTGCTGTCCTTGCCCGCGGATCGGGGTTCGAGCAGGCCCCACGCCCCCTGCGGATGGTCCTGCGGCTGCACACCGGCCAGGGGCGCGATGTTGCCGAGCCCCAGGCGCTGCAGGTTCGGCAGGTCCAGCCCGCCCGGCACGACGCGGGAGATGTTGCCGAGCGTGTCGCTCCCGGTGTCGCCGTAGGCGGCCGTGTCCGGCGCCTCGCCGATGCCGACGCCGTCGAGGACGATGATCGCTGCGCGCTTGCTCATGACTGCTCCCGCAGGGATGCCTGCAGTTCGTGATAGACGCGGGGAAGGCGCGAGTGCAGCCCGGTGAGCAGCTCGTAGGGCGAGAGCTGTGACGGGTGCCCGAAGTGCGCGACATCCTGGATCGTGAGCTGGTCGGCGCCGTCGGCGCCGATCAGCGTGGCCACGTCCCCGACGGCGCACGGCACGTCGGTGACGTCGAGCATGGTCATGTCCATGGTCACGGCGCCGGCCACGCGGACGCGCGTGCCGTGCACGAGCGCGACGGCGTGGTTGCCGAGCGCCCGGCGGTATCCGTCGGCGTAGCCGAGGGGCAGCGTCGCGATGCGGCGCGGCCAGGACGCTGGCGTTTCCCCGGCCGGCGGATACAGCCCACCGTAGCTGACGGTCTCGCCTTCGGTCAGCTCGCGGACCTCG
>DASZRI010000240.1:0-8032 GCA_035549215.1 Gemmatimonadaceae bacterium
GCCGCATCCAGTTCGCCCTCGGCGCGGCGGCGATCGTGGGCAACGTCGCCGCCTACCTCATGGTGTGGCGCCTGCATCGCCGGCGTCGAACGACACGCCCCGCGCCTCCCGGCCGAACCACGTGATCACGATGATCACCACCGCGACCGCAGCCGCGATGACGGCGAGCGCGTACGAGTAGTCGCCACCGCGATTCGCCGCGATGCCTGCCTGGATCGTGGCGTTCGCGGACGCGAGCAGGTTGCCAAGCTGGTAGGCGAGTCCCGGGAAGGTGCCGCGGATCTCTCCCGGGGACAGCTCATTGAGGTGCGCCGGGATCACTCCCCACGCGCCCTGCACCGCGATCTGCATCAGGAAGGCGCCCACGCCGAGCATCACCGGCGCGGTGGCGTAGCTCCAGAGCGGGATGATCGGCAACGCGAGCGCCGATGCGGCGATGATCGCCTTGCGCCGCCCGATGCGTTCCGACAGCGCGCCGAACACGAGCCCGCCGATGATCGCGCCGATCATGGACGCGATCGTGATCAGGCTGACCATGTGCGTGGAGAAGCCGCGCTGCGCCTGGAGGAACGTGGGATAGATGTCCTGCGTGCCGTGGCTGAACAGGTTGAACGCCGTCATCAGGACGACGACGTACGCCAGGAGCCCCCAGCGTCCGCGCAGCGTCTGGCGCAGCGAGACCCTGGGCCGCTTGCGCATCTTCTCCCAGGCCGGGGACTCCTCGACACCGCGCCGGATGTACACCACCAGCAGCGCGGGCAGCACGCCGACCATGAACATGCCGCGCCAGCCGATGTAGTCGAACAGCAGGCCGTACACGATGGCGGCGACCAGGTAGCCGAACGCGTAGCCCTCCTGCAGCAGCCCGGACGCCACGCCACGCGCCCGCGCGGGAATCGTCTCCATCGTGAGCGAGGCGCCGATCCCCCACTCGCCGCCCATCGCAAACCCGAACGCGGCGCGGAGGGCGATGAGCACGATCAGCGTCGGTGCGAAGGCCGAGGCCAGCTCGAGCACCGAGAACAGCATGATGTCGATCATCAGCACCGGGCGCCTGCCGAACCGGTCCGCGAGTGCGCCGAAGACGAGCGCACCGAGCGGGCGCATGGCCAGCGTCAGCGTCACGGCGAGCGACACGGCCTTGATCGTGCTGTGGAACTCGGTCGCCACGGCCTTCATGACGAACACCATCAGGAAGTAGTCGAACGCGTCGAGCGTCCAGCCGAGGAAGCTGGCCAGGAAGGCGGCACGCTGCGGCCGGCTGAAGCTGCGCCATTCGGCGACGATGCCCATGGATGCCTCGCGGGGATCGAGGGTGCGGTGGGACGGGGGACGACGGGAGTCGTCCCGGTGGGAGGTGGGTTACCGGGCCACGCGGCGGGTGGGCGTGGCACGACACTCGCGCAGCGTAGCACCCGGTACGGGAGCCGTCAACCAACTGTTCTCGCGCCGGCACGGCGCTGGGGCGCGGGCCTTTACGAGGCCGTTACCGACCGCGACGCGACTCGTGACAGCCCCGCCCTAACCTGACGGTCACCGGCCGGGAATTCGGGTGGCCGGCGTGCCCAAAACCCCACACTCCCTAGCGAGTCCACATGCGAACACTCCCTCGTCTGTCGATGGTTGCGGCGCTGGCCGTGCTCGGCGCGTCGAGCCTGGCGGCGCAGCAGGCCCAGCCGGCCGCGGCCGGCACTCCACTGAAGTTCTCCGGCGTGCTCTACGCCGACTGGCAGAATGGCGGCACGAAGGCGCAGCGGGCGACGAACAAGTTCGACCTGACGCGCGCGTACCTGAACTTCGTGATGCCCGCCGGTGACAATGTCACCGTGCGCGTGACGACGGACGTCTTCAACAACACCGCCGCCGGCACCTACTACAAGGGGTGGACGGCGCGCATCAAGTACGCGTTCATGGAATGGGCGGCGTGGAAGGACCAGGGCAAGGACCCGGCCGCGCTCAGCTTCCGGTTCGGGCTCGAACAGACGCCCGAGATCGACATGATGGAGAGCTTCTGGCAGCGCGGCATCACCAACACGCCGATCGACTACCTGGGCTTCGTGCCGTCGTCGGACCTCGGCGCCACGGCCATCATCACGCTGCCCGGCAAGCAGGGGCAGATCTACGGCGGCGTGTACAACGGCACGGGGTACGGTGCCGCCGAGACGGACCGGTTCAAGGACGTCAACGTGCGGCTGAGCTGGACGCCGCTGGCCGCGAGTGACGCCGGCGTCTTCAAGTCGCTGCAGATCAGCCCGTATTACCAGAAGGGCTACAACCCGAGCACGTATGACGTGAACGGCCCGGGGCTGCAGAAGGACCTGTGGGGCCTGCACGTGGCGATCAAGGATCCGCGCGTGACGGTGGGTGCGGAGTACGACAGCCGCACCAATGGCCAGGACAGCGCGGCGAACCCCGCGGTCACGACGACGACCGGCGCCGTGTACTCCGCGTTCACGATCTTCCGCCCGCTGGCCTTCGTGAACGGCACGAAGACGAACCCGTGGTCCATCGTCCTGCGCGGCGACCAGTACAAGCCGAACAACAGCGCGGACGCGTACCAGCGCTACCTGATCGGCGGCATCGGCTACGACATCAGCAGCAAGGTCACCGCGTACGCCGACTACCAGGACATCGAAGGGAAGAATGGCAGCACGGCCGACGTGAAGGCGTTCTACGTGCACTTCGTCATCGGCTTCTGATCGCGGCGGCCCCGCGGGCATCGGAGGCCGTACCGGACGATGCCCGCCCGGCCACTGCACCACTCACACGCACTTCCAGGGGAATCCCGACACATGAAGCGCTTCATCCTCGCAGCAGCGGCCCTCGTGATGGCCGGCGCCACGGCGGGCGCGCAGGCCGTGGACCTGACGGGCGCGGGCTCCAGCTTCGCCTACCCGATCTACTCCAAGTGGGCCGCGGAGTACGCCGCCAAGACGGGCGTGCACATCAACTACCAGTCGATCGGCTCGGGCGGCGGCATCCGCCAGCTGTCCGAGATGACCGTGGACTTTGGCGCGACCGACGGCCCGATGACGGACGAGCAGATGTCGAAGGCCAAGGGCGGCGCGATCCTGCACATCCCGACGGTGATCGGCGCGGTGGCGATCTCGTACAACCTGCCCTCGGTCACGCAGCCGCTGAAGCTGGACGGCCCGACGCTGGCCGCGATCTACCTGGGCAAGATCACGAAGTGGAACGACTCGCGAATCCGCGCGCTCAACCCGGGCGTCGCGCTGCCTGACAAGGACATCGTCGTCGTGCACCGGTCCGACGGCAGCGGCACGACGTTCATCGTGACGGACTACCTGTCGGTCGTGAGCCCCGAGTGGGCCAAGGGCCCGGGCAAGGGCACGGACGTGCAGTGGCCGACGGGCATCGGCGCCAAGGGCACCGAGGGCGTCGCGGGGCAGATCCGGCAGATCGAGGGCGCGGTGGGCTACGTCGAGCTGGCCTACGCGCTGCAGAACAAGCTGGCCTACGCGCTCCTGAAGAACGCGGCGGGCAAGTTCGTGCCGCCGACGCTCGAGGGCGCGAGCGAAGCGGCGGCGGGCACGGCGGCCAAGCTGCCGGCGAGCAGCGACTTCCGCATCTCGATCGTGAACGCGCCGGGCGCCGGGTCGTACCCGATCTCGTCCTTCACGTGGATCGTGCTCTACAAGAACCAGGCGGACGCCGCCAAGGGCAAGAAGCTGGTGGACTTCATCCGCTGGGCCCTGGAGAACGGTGACGCCGCGGCGACGTCGCTGCAGTACGCGACGATGCCGAAGTCCATGAAGGCCAAGGTCCTGGCCCGCCTGAAGGAAGTGAAGTAAGGCAGGGGCCGTTACACGGCCGTTACAGAGCAGTGCGCGTCCCGTTGCGACGCAAGGCGAGCCTTCACGTGCCCTCGGAGCAAGGAACCCGATGACGCACGTGAAGGCTCTCGCTTTGGCTGATACCGCACAGGATACGCCGGCTCCATCGCCCGAGCCGGCGGCGATCGCCGGGCGCCAGCTCGGAGACCAGATCTACCGGGCTGCGACAACCCTGGCCGCGCTGTTCATTCCGCTGCTGCTCATCCTGATCGGGTGGGAAGTGGTGCGTGCCGGCTGGCCCGCCTTCCACACGTTCGGCCTGGGCTTCCTGACGCAGAGCGACTGGGATGCGGTGAACGGCCAGTTTGGCGCCGCACCCGCCATCTACGGCACCCTCGTGTCGTCGGCGCTGGCCCTGCTCATCGCCACGCCGCTCGCCGTCGGCGTGGCAGTGTTCCTCTCCGAATTCGCGCCGCGGTGGCTGCGGCAGCCGCTGGCGTTCCTGGTGGACCTGCTGGCGGCGATCCCCAGTGTCGTGTACGGGCTGTGGGGCATCTTCGTGCTGGCGCCCGCGATGCGAGCGTACATCGCGCCCTTCCTGAAGGACACGCTGCACCTCGGGAATACGCCCCTGTTCAGCGGCGTATCGTACGGGTTCGGCATGCTCACGGCCGGCATCATCCTGGCCATCATGGTGCTGCCGTTCATTTCCGCCGTGACGCGCGAGGTGCTGATGGCCGTGCCGCGCTCCCAGCGCGAGGCGGCGATGGCCCTGGGCGCCACGCGCTGGGAGACGATCCGCGACGCGGTGATCCCCGGCGCCCGTTCCGGCATCGTGGGCGGCATCGTGCTAGGCCTCGGCCGCGCCCTGGGCGAGACGATGGCCGTCACCATGGTGATCGGCAACACGCCCAGGATCGCCGCGTCGCTGTTCGCGCCCGGCTACACGATGGCCTCGCTGATCGCCAACGAGTTCAGCGAGGCCACGAGCGACATGCACGTGTCGGCGCTGATGGCGGTGGGCGCGACCCTGCTCTTCATCACGCTGATCGTCAACGCGATGGCGCGGTGGCTCGTGGCGCGCGTCAGCCCGGAGATCCGCTGATGCTGCGGCGCCGGATCCTCAACGTCGTCATGATCGGCCTGACGTTCGCGTCGGCGATCGTCGTCACCATCCCGCTCCTGCTGATCCTCTGGCACATGGTGAGCAAGGGAGCGGGCGCGCTGAACCTCGCGTTCTTCACGCAGATCCCGAAGCCGGCCGGCGAGGAAGGCGGCGGCATGGCCAATGCCATCGTCGGCACGCTGATGCTCCTGGGGATCGCGGCGCTCGTGGGGCTGCCGATCGGCATCGGCGCCGGCATCTACCTGGCCGAGCATCGGGGGGAACGCCTCGCGTGGCTGGTGCGGTTCCTGTCGGACGTGCTGAACGGGCTGCCCTCGATCGTGATGGGCATCTTCGCGTGGCAGCTCCTGGTTAGGCCGTTCGGCCACTTCTCCGCGCTGGCGGGCGGCATCGCGCTGGGCGCGATGATGATCCCGCTCGTGACGCGCGCGACGGAGGAGATGGTGCGCACGGTGCCGACGTCGCTGCGGGAGGCGGCGCTTGCGCTTGGCTATGCGCGCTGGCGGACGTCGCTCGGCGTCGTGCTGCGCACGGCGCTTCCGGGCATCGTGACGGGTGCGCTGGTGGCGCTGGCGCGCGTGGCCGGCGAGACGGCCCCCCTGCTCTTCACCGCCTTCGGCAACCAGTTCTGGTCGCTGTCGGCGACGCACCCGATCGCCGCCCTGCCCCTGCAGCTCTTCGCATTCGCGATCAGCCCGTACGACGACTGGCACCGCCAGGCATGGGCCGGCGCCGTCGTGCTGATCGGGATCGTGCTCCTCATCAGCGTGGTCGCCAAGCTGGTCACGCGGAACCGCTTCGGCGCGGCGGCGGACTGAGCATGACGGACGCCATGGCCGCGATCCGCACCTCGACGGCGACCCGAGCGCTTGCCGACGGCGTCGAGGCGGGACGCGTCGTGCTCGACGTGCAAAGCCTGGACGCGTACTTCGGGGCGCACCATGTCGTGCGCGATGTGTCCATCGGATTCCGTGCGCGCGAGGTGACGGCCATCATCGGCCCCTCCGGGTGCGGCAAGTCCACGCTCCTGCGCTGCCTGAACCGGATGCACGAGACCGTTCCGACGGCGCGCGTGACCGGGAGCGTCTCGTTCGACGGACAGGACCTGTACGCG
The DNA here is from genome assembly GCA_035549215.1 of Gemmatimonadaceae bacterium. GTDB lineage: Bacteria > Gemmatimonadota > Gemmatimonadetes > Gemmatimonadales > Gemmatimonadaceae > JAGWRI01. The sequence goes on from DASZRI010000240.1 coordinate 6,035, forward strand.
CCGACGGTGAGCCCGGTGGAGGTGCGCCGCCGCATCGGGATGGTGTTCCAGCGCCCGACGCCATTCCCGACGATGTCCATCCGCGACAACGTGCTGGCCGGCCTGCGCGGCGTCCCGCGAGCGGTCCGCCCGTCGGCCGCCGGGCGGGAGGCGCTGCTGGAGCGCTCGCTGCGGCGGGCCGCGCTGTGGGACGAGGTCAAGGACCGGCTCGACGGCAGCGCCATCGGGCTGTCGGGCGGGCAGCAGCAGCGCCTGTGCATCGCGCGCGCGCTCGCGACGTCGCCCGGGATCCTGCTCCTGGACGAACCCACGGCCTCGCTGGATCCCATCAGCACGCAGAAGGTGGAAGAGCTCGTCTACGAACTGCGGCAGGACGTGACGGTCGTGATCGTGACGCACAACATGCAACAGGCGGCGCGCGTGTCGAATCGCACGGCATTCATGCTGAATGGCGAGCTGGTGGAGGTGGCGGCAACCGACCGGATGTTCACCAACCCGGGCGACCCACGCACCGAGGCCTACATCACGGGGCGGTTCGGATGAGCACGGCGATCCACGCCCGGCAGTTCTCGTTCTGGTACGGGGAGAAGCAGGCCCTGCACGACATCACGCTCGACGTACCCGGCGGCGCCATCACGGCGCTGGTCGGGCCGTCCGGATGCGGCAAGTCCACGTTCCTGCGCTCGATCAACCGGCTGAACGAGCTGATCACCGGCGCGCGCCACGAGGGCCGGATCCTGCTCGGCGACGTGAACATCCACGACCGCGGGATGGACCTGGTGGCGCTGCGCCGACGCGTCGGGATGGTCTTCCAGCGCTGGAACCCGTTCCCCAAGTCCATCTACGACAACGTGGCATACGGGCCGCGTGTGAACGGCCTGCGCGACCGCGCGAAGCTGGACGAGATCGTGGAGACGTCCCTGCGGCGCGCCGCGCTGTGGGACGAGGTGAAGGACCGGCTGCGTCGCAGCGCCCTCGGCCTCTCTGGAGGGCAGCAGCAGCGGCTCTGCATTGCCCGCACGCTGGCCAACGACCCCGAAGTGCTGCTGCTCGACGAGCCGGCCAGCGCGCTGGACCCGATCTCGACGCAGAAGATCGAGGAGCTGCTGTTCGAGCTGCGCAGCGCACTGACGGTGGTGATCGTGACGCACAACCTGCAGCAAGCGGCGCGCGTGTCGGACCACACGGCATTCTTCTACATGGGGCGCCTCGTCGAGGCGGGCCCCACACAGGCGATGTTCACCGCGCCCTCGGACGAGCGTACCGAGGCCTACGTGACGGGGAGGTTCGGATGAGTCCTGCGGAAACCACGGGCGGTCACCGCCACTTCCACGAGGAGCTGGCCACGCTCACGCAGCGCCTGCTCGACATGTCGGACCGCGCCACGGCGCTGGTGGACATGGCGGTGGACGCACTGCTGACGCGCGACACGGCGGCCGCCGAGGCGGTGCTGCAGGGCGACCGGGAGCTGGACGCGCTGGAGCTGGACATCGAGGACCGCGCGATCCGCCTGCTTGCGCTGCAGCAGCCGATGGCGCGCGACCTGCGCTTCCTCGTGAGCGCGATCAAGATCTCCAGCGACCTCGAGCGGGTGGGCGACCACGCCGTGAACATCGCGCAGAGCACGCTGCGCCTGGCCGCGATGGCCACGCGCATCACGCCTGATCCCGAGATCGCCGACATGGCAGCGCGTGCCCGGCGGATGCTGGGCGACGCGCTGACCGCGTTCGTGCGGGCCGACGGTGCGATGGGGCGCGCCGTGTGCGCGGCCGACGACGCCGTGGATTCCCTGCACAACTCGGTGTTCCGCATCCTGCTCACGCACATGATGGCGGACGCGCACACCATCAACGCGTCGCTCGAGCTGCTGCTGGTGAGCCGCAACCTGGAGCGCGTGGCCGACCTTGCCACGAACATCGGCGAGGACGCGGTCTACCTGGCCGAGGGCAAGCAGATCAAGCACCACGCCGAGGAGCGCGCGCAGGCGGCCTCCGCCCC
>DASZRI010000241.1:0-8676 GCA_035549215.1 Gemmatimonadaceae bacterium
GGTCTCGGTGAAGATCGCCGAGCAGCGCCTCTACCCCGCGGTGCGAGGCACCGACGACGAGACGTTGCTCGTCGCCGATGGCTTCTCCTGTCGCGAGCAGATCCGCCAGGGCACGAGTCGGCAGGCGCTGCACGTCGCCGAAGTGGCGCACGCCGCGCTCCACGCGGGCGCGCGCCCGCTGTCACAGACCCGCCCCGAGCGCGATGTCGCCCGCTCAGCCGATCGATATCCGGTTCTGTCGCCGGTGTTGCCGGCGGCGGCCGCCGCCTTGGCGCTGGGGACCGCGGGCGCGGCGCTCGCTCTTCGCGCGCGGCGCGATCGGTTGGGGACGGCTGCCCGTGCCCTGACACGCCCCGCGGGACTGGTCCCCTTGCTCGCGACCGGCGTCGTGGCATCGGCCCTCGCGGCGCTCGGCGTGGCGGCGCGCCGGCAACGTCGCCGGCAGGCGGGGGCTTGAGCCATGGCCTTCCCCGCTCCACCCGCGATCGGGCGAGCGCTCGCAGCAGGCGCGGCGGGCGCCATCGCGCTGTCGCTGGCGCGACCGCTGGCGCGCGCCATCGCCGGCGGCGAACCGACCTTCGCCGCGGACCGGATAGCCGCCCGGCTGGCGGCGCGCGCAGGCCTTCGGCTCGACAGGCGGGGCGCCCGACGGCTCGGCACCCTGCTTCGCTGGACGTACGCCCCCGGCCTCGCGCTCGCGCGCGAGCTCGTCGTCGGTCGCCCGCGCGCGCGCCGAGCAGGGCGCGCGCTGGCGTTCGGCGCGGCGATCTACGGCCTCGAGCTCGTGGCGCTGCCAGCGACGGGCGCGACGCCGCCTCCGGCACGCTGGCGCGCGCGAGAGCTCGGCGCGCTGGCCGCCCACGTGCTGACGTTCGCGCTCACGGTCGAGCTCACCGCCTGACCGCGACGGCGCAAGCCCCGGCGTGACCGGTCACGACGAGTGGTAGCGCACCGCCTCCGGGAAACGTGGGTCGAACGCCGCCGCCAGGAGGCGACCACGCTGCGCCCACAGCGCGACGGCCACCGAGAGCCCGCCGACGGCGAGCAAGGCGACCGGATCCCACCAATCGAACACCGTGGGCAGACCGCGCTGCGGCGCGATGAGCCAGTGCACCTCGATGTACTGCGCCGCCAGCAGCCACACGCCCATGAACGCGAGCAGACGGCGCCGGCGCTTGACGGCGTAGGTGATGAGCACGAGGAACGGCAGCCCGAAGTGTCCAAAGATCGTGAAGAGGCTCACGGCGCGAAAAGGCGCGATCGACCGCAGCACGAACCAGCGCACCTCGCTGGGCTTGTTGGCGATCCACGTGATGAAGTAGTTGAAGTACGCCGTGTAGGCCCAGAGCACGAGGAAGGTGAAGAGCACGCGCCCGAGCGCGTAATCGTGCGACACGCTGATCGGCACGCCGCGCCGGCCGGCGAGCGGCGTCAGGCAAACCAACAGCGCGACGCCGCCCAGCAACGACAGGGCCATGAAGTAGAAGCCAAAGATGTACGAGACGAACTCCGGGGCGAGCGACATCACCCAGTCGGTGGCCGCTCCCGTCAGAGTCAACCCCATGACGGGTCCCATGACGGCCGACAGAGCCCGCAGGCGCGGCCGCAGGTCGGGGTGCGGCTCGAGGTCCGCCGCGAGTGACCAGCGGCGAAGGAAGACGGCGAACGATGACCAGAGGGCCAGGTACACGATGGCCCGCAGGACGAAGAACCCGTCGTTGAGGTAGGGCGCCTTGTGGACGAGCAGCTCGTGAGTCTCGGCGTCGTGGAACGTGTCGAGGTGCGTCCACGGGTAGAGCTGGTGAAGGCCCAGGAGGACGGGCACGAACAGCACGGCCAGAAGCGGCATCACGGGCATTGCCGCCTCGGCCAGCCGCCGGACCACCGTGGGCCACCCGGCGTTCATGGCGTGCGAGATCACGAGGAAGCCCATGAGCCCCAGCACGACGGTCATCACGTACACGACGGCGATGAGCCAGGCGAAGAGCGCGCGCGACGGCGCGATCCCGAAGCCGACGACGTTGAGCGCGAGCGCGGCGAGGCCCACGCCGAGCGCGACGCGCAGCGCGGTCTCGCCTCCCCGAAAGGGCTCGTGAGGCGTCATGCCGCGCTCTCCGCCGCCTTCTCCTTCTGGAGCTCGGTCGCCAGCTCCATCACCTCGGCGGTGGGGATGAAAGGCACGAAGCGGACGAACAGCAGGAACAGGAAGCTGAAGAAGCCCACCGTGCCGACGAAGATGCTCCAGTCGACCCACGTGGGCGCGTAGGAGAACCAGCTGGACGGCAGGTAGTCTCGCTGCAGCGAGTCCGCGATGATCATGAAGCGCTCGGACCACATACCCACGAGCACGAAGACCGACAGCACCCACGACAGCAGGTCGTTCTGGCGAATGCGCTTCGACCAGAAGAACTGAGGGACGATCATGTTGCAGAAGAGCGCCGTCCACACGACGGGCGCGCCGGGCCCGAAGAGGTACTGATGCCAGAACATGTACTGCTCGGCGGCGTCTCCGCCGTACCAGGCGTAGAACCACTCGGCCAGGTACGAGTACGTGACGACCCACCCCGTCACGAGGAGCATCTTCCCCATGACGTCGATGTGCCGAGTCGTGACGACGTTCTGCATGCGGAAGACGCGCCTGATGGGGACGATGAGGATCATCACCATCGCGAAGCCCGAGTAGATCGCGCCGCCCACGAAGTACGGCGGGAAGATCGTCTCGTGCCACCCGGGCACGAGCGAGATCGCATAGTCCGTCGAGACCACGCTGTGGACCGAAACGACCAGCGGCGTGGCGAGCCCGCCGAGGAGACCGTACGCGACGCGGTAGTGCCGCCAGTGCTGCACGGAGCCGCGCCAGCCGAGGGCGAACACGCCGTAGATGCGCTTGCGCAGCCGGCCCGGCGCCCGATCGCGCATCATCGCCAGATCGGGCACGAGGCCGAGGTACCAGAAGAGCAGCGAGACCAGGCCGTACGTGAACACGGCGGCGGCGTCCCAGGGCAGCGCGCTCTTGAAGTTCGGCCAGACGTGCATCGTGGCCGGGTACGGAATGAGCCAGTATGCGAACCAGGGGCGGCCGAGGTGCAGCAGCGGGAACAGGCCGGCCTGGGCCACCGCGAACAGCGTCATCGCCTCGGCCACGCGATTGATCGAGGTGCGCCACCGCTGCTCGAGCAGCAAGAGGATCGCGGAGATGAACGTGCCAGCGTGCCCGATCCCGATCCACCAGACGAAGTTGATGATGGGGAACGCCCAGGCGACGGGGATGTTGTTGCCCCACACCCCCGTGCCGCGCCAGACGCTGTAGGTGATCCCGACGACGGCCAGCGAGGCCCCGAGCGCGCTCAGCGCGAGGCCGGCCAGGAACACGCGACCGCGTGGCGTCCAGACCGGCGTCAGCAGCTGCAGGTTCAGCTTCGTCGGCGACAGGTCGCCCGTGATGACCGATGTGTCGGACATGGCCTCGGGACCTCTCACGTGGGGCTGTCAGGCCCGGCGCGCAATCGGGCGCTCTGCTGGTGCGCGCGGTCAGACGACATCGGGCGCTCGCATGTCATCGATGAATCCTTGGTACGCGACCGCGGCCGCCGTCGCGAGGCAGAGCCACGCGAACGTGAAGATCCACCAGGCGAACCAGGGGGTCCCGTTCACGACGAGCGCGACCCACCAAAGGGCGAACAGCGCGAGCGAGAGCCCGAACAGACAACCGCCGGCGAGCGGCGCGGATCGACGAGCGGGAATGAGCCCGACGATGCCCATGACTCCCAGCGCCGTCGCGCCCTCGAACCACACCATCCAGGACGTCGCGTCCTCGGATCGCGCGATGACCCACAGCACGGCCAGACCGAGGCCCAGGAAAGCGACGAGGGGCCTGGTCATCGCCGATAAAACCCGAAGCCGGGGCCGGGCCGCGGGGCCATGGGCTGCTCGTGGCGCGTGGCGACGTCGGCGACGGTCAAGAGGAGCAGCGTCAGCAGCAGGGACACGGCGACGCCCAGGCCGAGGCGAATCTGAAAGCTCGCTTCAGCGAGGTGCATGAAGAACCACAGGACGACCCCCGCCATGGCCGTCGCCAGCGCGAGGTCGATCACGAGATCCCAGCGCGGCCAAGGCACCGCGCGCGCGAACACGATGGCGACGCCCGCCATCAGCAGCAGGGCCAGGTAGGCGAGCAGGTAGGAGCCGAGGGAGGCGGTCTTCACGCTCACGACGTGCCTCAACTCAGATAGAGGATGGTCCACAGGAAGATCCACATGAGATCGACGAGGGACCAGTAGAGCGTGCCCATCTCGAGCTTGACGTGGTACCGGGCGGTGTAGTGGCCCTTGAACGCGCGCACGGCCATCCACGAGACGACCAGCACGCCCGCCGCCAGGTGAAGGACGTGGAAGCCCGTCATCCCCCAGTACATCGTGAAGAAGCGGTTGCCACCGAAGGTCGGCAGCTCGGCGTAGTGATACCAGGGGCCCGGCGTCGAGCCCTCCTCGACGTGCTTGCCGTACTCCGTCAGCTTCACGGCGATGAACGCCAGCCCCAGCGCGGCGGTCGCCACGAGCATGAGCCCCGTCCATCTCCTCCTGTCGCGGCGCGCGCCGTAGAGGGCCAGGCTCGCGGTCAGGCTGCTCGTGAGGAGAATGAAGAGATTGGCCGTGCCGTAAGCGAACGTGTTGTGCAGCACCCCTTCGCGGAAATCTTCCGAGAACATCGTGCGGTACGCGGCATAGAGCGTGAAGAGCGCCGCGAACAGCAAGATCTCGCTCACGAGGAAGATCCACATCCCGAACCGCAGCGTCGCCGCCTGCCGCTCGAGATCGTGGAACTGCTCACCCAACGCCGGCTCGCTCACGGGCCTCCTCCTCCGTCATGCTGTAGTCGTAGGGCGAGAAGTCGAGGCGCGGCGTCGTCGAGAAGTTGTGCTTGGGCGGCGGCGAGCTGACGAGCCACTCGAAGCCGCGCGAATGCCACGGGTTGGGCGGCGCCTTCTCGCCCCACCTGAGGGCAACGAGCAGATTTCCGAGCGCGAGCAGCACGGCGCCGCCGAGCAGCCACGCGCCGCCCGTCGACAGCACGTGCAGGAACTGGAACCGTGGGGGATACGAGTAGTAGCGGCGGGGCATCCCCATGTTGCCGAGAAGGAACTGTGTCAGGAACGTCAGCACGAAGCCGATGAACACCGCCGTGGCCGAGAGCATGCCGACGCGTTCGTCGTAGAGGCGCCCGAACATCTTCGGAAACCAGTAGTGCAGCGCGGCCAGGAAGGCCGTCACGCTGCCGCCCACCATGATGAAGTGGAAGTGCGCGACGACGAAGTACGTGTCGGTCCAGTGCACGTCGAGCGCCTGAGTGGCCAGGGCCACGCCCGTCATGCCGCCGAACACGAACAAGAACAGGAAACCGAAGAAATAGACCAGCGGCGTGCGCACCTGGATGTGCCCCCGATAGAGCGTGCCCACCCAAGTGAAGACTTTGATCGCCGAGAAGATGGCCACGAACATCGACATGATGCCGAAGACGCCTGCGTCGAAGGTCGACATGCCCGAAACGAACATGTGATGGCCCCAGGTGAGAAAGCCCACGAACGCGATCCCCACGGTGGAAACGGCGACGGCGACGTACGAAGACACGCGCCGGTGCGCGAAGGTGGGCACCACCTCGATGACGACGCCCATCGCCGGCAAGATCATGATGTAGACGGCCGGGTGCGAGTAGAACCAGAAGATGTGCTGGAACAGCACCGGATCCCCGCCCACCGCGGGGTTGAAGATGCCGAGGTGCAGCGCGTGATCGAGCCCGACGAGCGCGAGCGCCATGCCGAGCACGGGCGTGGCCAGCACCATGATCACGCTCGTGCCGTAGATCGTCCAGACGAAGAGCGGCAGGTTCGACCATCCGAGACCACGCGCGCGCATGAGGTGCGTCGTGGCGATGAAGTTCACGCCGCTGAAGATCGACGACATGCCGAGCGTGAAGATGCCGATGACCACGGGCACGACGTCCGTGGGCGTCGCGTCGGCGTACGGAGCGTAGAAGGTCCAGCCCGTGTCGGTGCCGCCGGCGATCATCCCGCCGAACGTGATCGCCGCGCCGAGCACGAAGGTATAGAAGCTCATGAGGTTCAGCTTCGGGAACGCGAGATCCCGCGCCCCGAGCTGGATCGGCAGAAGGAAGTTCCCGAAGCTGGTCGGGATGCTGGGCACGAGGAACAGCCACACCATCGTCACGCCGTGCAGCGTGAACATGCGGTCGTAGGTCGTCGCGTCCATGATCGTGCGGTTCGGCGTGAGCAACTCCGTGCGCAGCGCGAGCGCGAAGCAGCCGCCGATGAGGAACATCCCGGTGACGGTCGCGAGGAACATCACGCCGATGCGCTTGTGATCGCGCGTGTTGAGCCAAGACCAGAGGCCGCTCTCGACCTGCAAATAGCTCGGCGCTTCGAGCGGTGCGGGGACGGCTTCCGCGGGCGCGGTCATGGCGTCGGCTCCTCGGGGTGAGAGGGAGACTGAGAGCGGCCGCCGTCGGCGCTCGCCGAAGGGACCACGTGGCGAGCGCCCTCGGGCCCCCGCGCCTCGATCGGTCCCGCGGGCAGCGGGTTCGGCTGCAGCCCCGGCGGCGGGAGCCCCTGCTCGACGGGCGGCGGCATCGGCGCGTGCGTCGGCGCCGCGACGAGCGGTGGCTCCTCGGCCGGAGGGTACGGCCGGCCGATCGCGCCCGCAGGCGACGTCGCCGCTCGGACGGGCGCCGGCGGAGAGGTACGGCCCGGGACGTCGCGCAGCGACTTGATGAGCTCGAGGATCGCCGCCGTCTCGGCCGGCGACAGCAGGCCGTGGTAGCTCGGCATCACGGGCGCGTACCCGGCGTGGATCTTCGCGAGAGGGTCCATCATGGACTCGGTCAGGTAGGCCTCGTCGGCGACGGCGGTCCCGCCGCCCGCGAGCGGGACCCGGTCGAGGTAGAGCCCCGCCCAGCTGGGGCCGATGTGCGGCGCGCCGTCGAGCGTGTGGCAGCGCAGGCAGCCCTGCTGCGCGGCGGCCTCCGTCCCCACGCGCACGAGATCGACGAGGTGCGCGGCGGGGAACTCCTCCTCGGAGGCCGGGTCGACGTCGGGCGGACCCGCGAGCGCCACGCCGCCGACCTGAGCGAGCGGCGCGCGCGGCTCTTCGCCCAGGCCGCCGACCACGCCCGTGCTGTTGCCGGCGGCGAGCCAGCGCGCGTAGTCCGACGGATCGAGCGCCACCACCTGCGCGCGCATCACCGAGTGGCCCGTGCCGCAGTACTCGGCGCACAGCACCTGATGCGTGCCGGGCTCCTTCACCTCGAACCACGCGGTGGTGTAGCGCCCGGGCAGCGCGTCCTGCTTGATGCGAAAATCGGGGACGAAGAAGCTGTGAATGACGTCGCGCGAGGTGAGGAGAAGGCGCACGGGGCGGGCCGTAGGGATGTAGAGGCTGGCGATCGAGCTCTGGCCGTCCGGGTACGCGAACTTCCACATCCACTGCTTCGCGCTGACGTAGACGTCGAGCGCGTTCGCCGGCGGCACGCGCAGGCGCACGTACTGCATGTAGCCGATGAACCACCACACGCAGAACAGGCTCAAGAGGCCGCCCGCGAGCATCAGCTCGAACCAGGCAGGCGTGGTGGGCGCGCCTTCCGTCCGCGACGGCAGGCTCCCGCGCGCGCGGTACTTGACGACCCAATAGATGGCCAGAAGACCGACGGCCGCCGCGCCCGCCATCGTGGTGCTGATCACGAAGTAGTGCAGGTGGTCGATCTCCGGCGCCATGGTCGACGACTGCGGCGGCAGGAACAGCACGCGCCGGAAGAGCTCGTTGACCGCCATCTCGCGGCTGGGTCCGGGCGCGGAATTCATCGGCGCCCCTCCTCTTCGTCGCCCGGCTCCCGCTCGCCCGCGGCCTCCTCGCGGCGCCGCGCCAGGTCTCGCCGCCACAGCGCCGTGAGACAGATGCCCACGGTGAGCAGCACGAGCAGGCCGCCGCCCTTGAGCACACCCACGACGTAGATGCCGTAACGGCGCGCGCTCGGATCATAGCGAAAGCACGTGAGCAGCACGCGCTCGACGAGGCCGCCGATCTTGCCCTCGCCCGCCTCGGTGAGCGCGAGGCGGACGTCGAACGGTCGGAAATCGACGCCGTAGATGTAGCGAGCGAAGCGGCCCTCGGGCGTGAGCACGACGGCGCCGGCAGCGTGCGCGTACTGGCGGCTCGTCGGATCGTAGACGTAGCGGAAGCCCATCGCGTCCGCGAGCGCGCGCACGCTCTCCGACGTGCCGACGAGGAAGGGCCAGCCCTTCGCCGCCTCGGGGTGGCCGAGCGCCTGAAGCACGTGCCCCTGCTTGAGCCGCGCCGCGGCCGGCGTGTCCTCGGGATCGATGCTGACCGTGACGAGGTCGACCTCCTTGCCGGGCGTGTAGCCGACCTGGGCCAGCGCGCGCGCGAGACCGCGCAGCACGAGATCGCACAGCATCGGACATCGGTAATAGGCGAGGACGAGCACGACGGGCCGGCCGTGGTGCAGCCGATCGGCGAGGCGCACCGCGCGCCCGTCTTGGTCGCGGAACACCAGCTCGGCGGGGACCTGCCGACCGAGGTGCTCGTCGATGCCTATCTCGCCGCCGGGCAGCGCGGCGGGCGGCAGCGGGCCCCGCAGCGGCCCGCG
>DASZRI010000242.1:0-7842 GCA_035549215.1 Gemmatimonadaceae bacterium
GAAGTTCCTGCAGCGCGAGACGGTCCAGGCGTTCGGCTGCGCCGGCTGCCGCATCGAGGTCATCCCGAACTTCGTCGACCCCACGGTCTACAACCGCGCCCGCTATGCCGCCGACGCGCAGGCGTTCGACGGCTCGCGGCGCGTGCTGATGCACATCTCGAACTTCCGTCCCGTCAAGCGCGTGGGCGACATCGTCCGCACCTTCGCGCGCGTGAACGCCGAGGTCCCGAGCGTCCTCGTCATGGTCGGCGACGGCCCCGATCGCATCGTCGCCGAGCAGGAGGCGCGCGCCCTCGGCGTCGAGCGCCACGTCTTCTTCCTGGGCAAGGTGGACTTCGTCGCCAGCCTCCTTGCCTCGGCCGACCTCTTCCTCATTCCCACCGATCGCGAGTCATTCGGCCTCAGCGCGCTCGAGGCGCTCGCGTCGGGCACGCCGGTCATCGGCGCCAACGCCGGCGGGCTGCCGGAGGTCGTGCGCGACGGCGAGACCGGCGTCCTCTGCGACGTGGGGGACGTGGACGCCATGGCCCGCGCCGCCATCGCGATCCTGCGCGATCGCGACCGCTGGTCCGCGATGAGCGCGCACGCCGCCGCCGATGCGCGCGCCCGGTTCGCGCAGGATGACGTTGTCGCCCGCTACGAGCAGTTCTACACCGACGCGCTGGGCTGACCCGCGGCCGCGCTCGGCACCACCCTCGCTTCCTCCTACCCGCACCCCATGACCGTCTTCCAGGCCGTCATCCTCGGCATCCTGCAGGGCATCGCCGAATTCCTCCCGATCAGCAGCTCCGCCCACCTGACCCTCGCCCCATGGGTCTTTGGATGGGCGGATCCGGGCCTCTCGTTCGACGTCGCGCTGCACTTCGGGACGCTGCTGGCCGTGCTCTGGTACTTCCGCGCCGAGTGGATGCGGCTGGTCACGGCCGCCTGGGAGATCGTCACCACGCGATCGATCGCGACGGACGAGCAGCGGCGCGTGGCGTTCCTGGTTGTCGCCACGATTCCCGGCGCGATCGCGGGGCTCGCGCTCGAGAAGCAGGCCGAGTCCGCGTTCCGTGCGCCCGCCCTCATCGCCGTGGCCATGATGATCCTGGGCGTGATCCTGTGGGGCGTGGACCGCTACGCGCGGCAGGATCGCGGGCTCTCCGGCATGACGTGGCGCGACGCGCTGGTCATCGGGTGTGCGCAGATGTTCGCCATCGTTCCCGGCGTGTCCCGCTCCGGCTCGACGATCACCGCCGGGCGCGCGATGGGGCTCACGCGCGAGGACGCCGCCGTCTTCAGCTTCCTGATGAGCATGCCGATCATCGCCGCCGCCGCGATCCTCAAGGTGCCGCACGCGCTGCGCGAGAGCGGCCTGAGCGCGGCGCTCGTCGCCGGCGTGCTCGCGTCGGCCATCAGCGGCTGGCTCGCAATCTCCGTGCTCGTGCGCTTCGTGCGCACGCGCAGCTACGGGGTCTTCGCCATCTATCGCCTGGTCCTTGGCGCCGCGGTGATCTGGCTGGTGCTGGCGCGCGGATGACGATGGTGGACGCGGTGCGGGACGGGGCGCGCTACGACGGCGTGGACGGCGAGGCGCTCGCTGGTGCGCTCGGGCTCTCACGCGTCGTGGTGTTCGACGAGGTGGGGTCCACGCTCGACGTCGCGCACGCGCTCGCGGCCCAGGGCGCCGCGGCGGGCACGCTTGTCCTGGCCGACGCGCAGAGTGCCGGGCGGGGCAGGCAGGGGCGGAGCTGGGCGTCGGAGCCGGGACGCGGCATCTGGCTCACGCTCGTCGAGCGGCCTGCGGACGCCCGTGCGCTCGAGGTGCTCTCCCTGCGGCTCGGCCTGCGCGCGGCGCCCGCGCTCGATGCCTTCTGCGACCAGCGCGTGCAGCTCAAGTGGCCCAACGACCTGTACGTTGCGGGCGGCAAGCTGGCCGGCATCCTGGTCGAGGCGCGGTGGCACGCCGATCGCCTCGACTGGATCGCCGTGGGCTTCGGCCTCAATGTTCAGGTGCCCGACGGCGTCGTCGGCGCGGCGGCGCTTCGCCCCGGCACGGCGCGGGTGGACGTGCTGCGGACGCTGGTGCCCGCGCTGCGGGCTGCGGCGCGGCAGGAAGGTCCCTTGCGGGACGACGAGCTGGCGGCGTTCGCCGCGCGCGACCTCGCGCGTGGCCGCCGGTGCACGGAGCCGGTGAAGGGCACGGTGCGCGGCCTCGACGCCACGGGCGCGCTGCTCGTGGACACCGCGACGGGAACGGAATCCGTGCGGGCGGGATCCCTGGTCTTTGCGGAGGACGCGTGAACCTCGTATTCGACGTCGGCAACACCGAAACCACGATCGGGCTCTTCCTGCAGGGCGCGCTGCGCGGCCATTGGCGCATCATGAGCGACGTTGCGCGCACGTCCGACGAGTTCGGCGTCCTGCTGCGCGCGCTGCTCGCCGGCGACGGGTTCGACGTGGCCGCCGTGCACGGCGTCGCGATCGGGTCGGTGGTGCCGCCGATCACGAGCCCGCTTCGCGAGGCGTGCGAGCGGTGGATCCCCGGGGCGCGCGTCGTCGTGGTGGATGCGACGTCGCCGCTGCCGATCACGCTCGAGGTGGACGAGCCGCGCACGGTGGGCGCGGATCGCATCATCAACACGCTGGCGGCCAGCCGCCTGCATCATCGCGACGCGATCGTCGTGGACCTGGGCACGGCCACCACCTTCGACTGCATCACGCGCGACGGCGTCTTCCTGGGGGGCGTGATCGCGCCGGGCGTGCGCACGTCCGCCGAGACGCTGTTCCGCCGCACGTCCAAGCTGCCCGCCACGGAGCTCGTGCCGCCCGTGCGCGTCCTGGGCAAGCGCACCGAGGAGTGCATCCGGTCCGGCGTCATGTACGGCGCCGCGGACTCGATTGACGGGATCGTGGGGCGCCTGAAGGCCGACTGGCCCGGCGCGGAGTCGCCCCTGGTCATCGCGACGGGCGGGCTGGCGGAGAGCTTCCGCGCGCTGTGCCGCTCGTTCGACGTGATCGACCCGTACCTGACCCTCACGGGTCTCGACCTGGCGTTCGGCCTGCTGACTGCCTGACTGGCACCGCCGGCGCCAATCCGGCTGGCGCGTTTGCCAAAATTGCAAACGTGCGTTGGCACGGAAGTCGCTATAGCGCAACAACATACGGAAAAGGTCGGCCGCCGCTTTCCCCCTTGAAACCCGGCGCCTTTTCTGATAACTTTCAGGCCTGTTAGCACTCTGGGTTGATGAGTGCTAGCCGTATATCACCAAATCAACACACCAGTCGGAGGGGCAGTCGCAATGGCCACCAAGAACGCTTCGAGCGTGAAGGTCTCCCCGCTCGCCGATCGCGTTGTCGTGAAGCCGTCGGAAGAAGCGGAGCAGATGCGCGGCGGGCTCTATATCCCGGATACCGCCAAGGAGAAGCCGCAGCAGGGCGAGATCGTCGCCGTCGGCCCGGGTCGGTTCGAGAAGGACAAGCGCGTCCCGATGGACGTGAAGGTCGGCGACAAGGTGCTGTACGGGAAGTACAGCGGCACCGAGGTCACGATCGACGGCGAGCAGCTCCTGATCCTCCGCGAGTCGGACATCCTCGCGGTCGTCGGCTGAGCGCTCTCTCACTCTCACACATCATTCCTCGTCGAGGAGTCTGACCATGGCAGCGAAGGAACTGCATTTCAACGTGGACGCGCGCGCGGCCCTCAAGCGCGGCGTGGACCAGCTGGCGGAAGCCGTGAAGGTGACGCTCGGCCCCAAGGGCCGGAACGTCGTCATCGACAAGAAGTTCGGCGCCCCGACCGTGACCAAGGACGGCGTCTCGGTGGCCAAGGAGATCGAGCTCACCGATCCGATCGAGAACATGGGCGCGCAGATGGTCAAGGAGGTCGCCACGAAGACCTCCGACAACGCGGGTGACGGCACGACGACGGCGACGGTGCTCGCCCAGGCCATCTTCCGCGAGGGCCTGAAGAACGTCACCGCCGGCGCCAACCCGATGGCGATCAAGCGCGGCATCGACAAGGCCGTGGGCGCGGTGATCGAGGAGCTCAAGAAGATCAGCGTCCCGACCTCCGGCAAGAAGGAGATCGCGCAGGTCGGCACCATCTCGGCCAACAACGACGCCGAGATCGGCAACCTGATCGCCGAGGCGATGGAGAAGGTGGGCAAGGACGGCGTGATCACGGTCGAGGAGGCGCGCGGCCTCGAGACCACGCTGGAGACGGTGGACGGCATGCAGTTCGACCGCGGCTACGTCTCGCCCTACTTCGTGACGGATCCGGAGAAGATGGAGGCGGTGCTCGAGGATGCGTTCATCCTCATCCACGACAAGAAGGTCTCGTCCATGAAGGACCTGCTCCCGGCGCTGGAGAAGGTCGCGCAGACGGGCCGCCCGCTGCTCATCATCGCCGAGGACATCGAAGGCGAGGCGCTGGCCACGCTCGTCGTGAACAAGCTCCGCGGCACGCTGAAGGTCTGCGCCGTCAAGGCGCCGGGCTTCGGTGACCGCCGCAAGGCGATGCTGCAGGACATCGCGATCCTGACCGCCGGCCAGGTGATCAGCGAGGAAGTCGGCTTCAAGCTCGAGAACGCCGTGCTCAGCGACCTCGGCCGTGCCAAGCGCATCGTCGTGGACAAGGACAACACGACGATCATCGACGGCAACGGCGAGGAGAAGGCCATCGAAGGCCGCATCTCCGAGATCCGCGTCGCGATCGAGAAGAGCACCTCCGATTACGACAAGGAGAAGCTGCAGGAGCGGCTGGCCAAGCTCGCCGGCGGCGTGGCGGTGATCAACGTCGGCGCGGCGACCGAGGCCGAGATGAAGGAGAAGAAGGCGCGCGTCGAGGACGCGCTGCACGCGACCCGCGCTGCCGTCGAGGAGGGCATCGTCCCGGGCGGCGGCGTGGCGCTCATCCGTGCGCAGCGCGCGCTCAAGCAGGTGAAGACCGACGAGTCCGACGAGCAGATCGGCGTGGACATCATCCGTCGCGCGATCGAGGAGCCCATCCGCATGATCGTGCACAACGCGGGTGGCGAGGGCTCCATCGTGGTCGAGAAGGTGCGTAACTCCAAGGACGACGCCTTCGGCTACAACGCCCTCACCGACACGTACGAGAACCTCGTGCAGGCGGGCGTCATCGACCCGACCAAGGTCACGCGCACGGCGCTGCAGAACGCGGCGTCCATCGCGGGCCTGCTCCTCACGACCGAAGCGCTGATCGTGGAGAAGAAGGAAGAGAAGCCGGCCCCGGCGGCGCCGGGCGGCGGCATGGGCGGCATGTACTGATCGCGCCGCGATCAGTGAACGCCCGACGGGGCGGTCCCGCAGTGCGGGGCCGCCCCGTTTCTCGTTGTCCGCGACCGGCGGGCGAGCGCGACGCTACAGGTCGAGCAGGTACTGGCGCGGTTCCTCGCGGCGCGTCCGCCGGGCCTCGAACGGGCCGAGCACCGCGTCCTGCGGCGCCGTGGCCACCTCGCCACGATACGCCGTGCGGCGCAGCTCGCGCTCCGTGGTCTCGCGCGCGAGCGCCGGCGCGTTGCAGTTCTGGCTCAGGTGCGCCAGCACCACGTGCTGCAGCGTGCGCGTGACGCTGTCCCGGATGAGCGCGGCGGCGTGTCGGTTGGCCAGGTGCCCGCTGTCGCCCGCAATCCGGGCCTGCACCACGGGCGGGTACGGCCCCGCCCGCAGCATTCCCTCATCGTGGTTGGACTCGAGCACCAGGATGTCAGCGTCGGCGCAGAGCGCCCGCACGCCCGGCGTCACGTGCCCCAGGTCCGTGCAGAGCGTCGTGCGCGCGCCAGTGCTGCGGGCCGTGACCCGCACGCCCACGGGCTCGGCGGCGTCGTGCGGCGTGCGCACCGTGGCCAGGTCCATCGTCGTGAAGGCCAGCGCCTCGCCGGCGGTGAACGCGTGCACCGCGGCGTCGCGCAGCTCGGGCGACGCCGCGATCGTCCCGCGCGTGGCGTGCAGCGCCCACCCCCAGCGCCGCTGCGCCGCCGCGGCGCCCTTCACGTGGTCGGTGTGCTCGTGCGTGATGATGCACGCCTCGATGGACTCGGGCGCGACGTCAATGGCGCGCAGCCGCGTGGCGAGCGTGCGCACGCCGAATCCCGCATCCACGAGGATGCGCGCGCCGTCCGCCTCGACGAGCAGCGCATTGCCGCCGCTGCCGCTCCCCAGCACCCACGCGCGCACGACGCGCTACTCCGTCGTCCAGCGCGCGGCGTGGATCGCGGAGAGGTACGCCCGCATGCGGTCGCTCAGCGCGATCCCGCGGCGGTGCATCATGCGCTCGGCGGTCTCCAGGAACCGGTCCAGCCGGTACAGCGTGTAGGGCGGGGCATCGCCCCACGAGAACGGCGCCACGACCTTCGGTGGCATCATCGAGCCGTACACGTTCGCCCCGGCGCCGATCACCGACCCCGTGGTGAGCCGCATGCCGATGCCGGTCTTGGCGTGGTCGCCGAAGAACGTGCCCAGGAACTGCAGCCCGGTGTCGCGCAAGCCGTGCGGTGTCCAGAACGGCACCGAGCCGTACGTATTCTTCAGGTTGCTGGTGATCGTGCCCGCGCCGAGGTTCACCCAGCGGCCCAGGTACGAGTGGCCGACGAAGCCATCGTGCCCCTTGTTGCTGTGCCCCAGGATGATCGTGGTGCTCAGTTCACCGTGCACCTTGCAGGCGTCGCCGATGGAGCTGGCGGCGATGCGGTCGCCGCCCACCGTGCTCCCCATGCCGATGACGCACGGGCCCACGACGCGCGTGAACGCCTGCACCGTGGCCCCGCGCCGGACCAGCACCGGGCCGGCGGTCACGTCGAAGATCACCATCGGCTCCACGGTGGCGTCGGGCTCGATGAACACCGGATGTTCGCCCACCCGCGCCGCGGCGCCGGTCGGCAGCAGTTGTGCGCCGTCGCCCAGGGCGGTGATGTCGTCGACGAGCTGGGCGGGCAGGTCACGGATGCAGTGCCAGACGTCATCCATCCATCGGCCGCCGATCTGTGCGCTGCGCGCATCGGGCGCGGCGAGCGTCTCCAGCGACCGGTCGCCCTCCTGCAGTTCCTCGAGGGCGAGTGGCCACTCCAGCCGGACGGCGGCGACGTGCCCGTCGCACCGCCACACGTCCGCATCCGGTGCGCCGGCCAGCGCCGGCGCGCACCGGGCGTTCGCGATGATCGATCCCGCGGGCAGCGTGCCGTCCCGCACCACGCGCGCCGCGTCACGCTCCTCGAAGTCCGCCAGATGGGGGGCGGCGAGCGATCCCGCACTGGGGCGCCCGAACGCCCGCTCCCAGCGCTCGCGCATGAGCAGCGCGCCGACGCGCAGCTCCGATGCCGGGCGCGAGTGCGCGAACGGTTCGAACTGCCGGGCGCGCGCGTCGTCGTACAGGTAGAGCTCGCTCACTCGTGCTCCCGTACCCGGGCCGGCAGCTGCTCCAGCAGCGCCTTCAGCTCCGCGGACTTGTCCACCGTCGTCACCACCGTGAGCCCGTCGTGCGTGATGACGACAAGGTCGTTCACCCCGTAGAGCACGACGGTGCCCGCCTCGGCATGCACGACATTGTTGCCCGACGCGACGGCAAACGCGTCGCCGCTCATCGCGTTGCCCAGCACGTCACGCTGGCGCACGCGGCGCAGCGCGCCCCATACGCCCACGTCGTCCCAGCCGAAATCGCCGGGGATCACGAGCACGCGTGACGACCGCTCCATCACGCCGACGTCCACCGACACGGACTGCACATGGGCGAAGAAGTCGGCAATCGCCGTGCCGTGGGACGCGAGCGCGGGTGCGACCTCCGGCGTGTGCGCGCGCCCCTCGTCCAGGAAGTCGCCCACGCGCCAGACGAAGATCCCCGAG
>DASZRI010000243.1:0-2575 GCA_035549215.1 Gemmatimonadaceae bacterium
CGTCCTGCGGCGAAATGCTGCCATCGTTCCCAGACTAGCGCCGCGCCGCCGATGAGCACGGCGAGCGCGGCGCGGAGCATGGGAGGAACGCGGCGCGGGCTCACAGGCCGTAGATCGAGCCGCCCGGGTACTCCGCCGTGCCCTCGAGGTGCTCCTCGATGCGCAGCAGCTGGTTGTACTTCGCGATGCGATCGGTGCGGCTGGCCGATCCCGTCTTGATCTGGCCCGCGCCGGTGCCCACGGCGAGGTCGGCGATGAACGTGTCCTCGGTCTCGCCCGAGCGGTGCGAGATCACGGTCAGGTACCCCGCGCCGCGCGCCATCTCGATCGTCTCCAGCGTCTCGCTGAGCGTGCCGATCTGGTTCACCTTGATCAGGATCGCGTTGCCCACGCCGCGCTCGATGCCCTTGGCGAGCAGGTCGGGGTTGGTGCAGAAGACGTCGTCGCCCACGAGCTGGCAGCGCTCGCCCAGCTCGGCGGTGAGCTTCTCCCACCCGTCCCAGTCGTTCTCCGCAAGGCCGTCCTCGATGGAGACGATGGGATACTCGTCCAGCCAGCGCGCGTAGAGCTCGATCATGCCGGCCGCGTCGCGCGAGTGGCCGCCGCTCTTCTTGAACGTGTACATCCCGTTGGCGTAGAGCTCGCTCGCCGCCACGTCGAGCGCGATGGCGATCTCCTTGCCCGGCGCGTAGCCCGCGGCCTCGATGGCCTCGAGCACGACCTTGAGCGCCTCCTCGTCGTCCTTGAGGTCGGGGGCGAAGCCGCCCTCGTCACCCACCCCGGTGGACAGCTTGCGCTTGACCAGCACCTTCTTGAGCGCGTGGAACACCTCGGCGCCCATGCGCACCGCGTCGCTGATGTTGTCGGCGCCCACGGGCACGATCATGAACTCCTGGAAGTCCACCGTGTTCGTGGCGTGCGCCCCGCCGTTGAGGATGTTCATCATCGGCACGGGCATGATGCGCGCCAGCGGCCCGCCCAGGTAGCGGAACAGCGGCAGGCCGACGCTGAGCGCGGCGGCGCGCGCGTTGGCGAGCGACACCGCGAGGATGGCGTTCGCGCCCAGGTTCGCCTTGTTCGGCGTGTCGTCCAGCTCGATCATCGCCATGTCGATCTCGAGCTGCCGGGTGGGATCCATGCCGGCCAGCTCGGGCGCGATCTGGTCCTCGATGTTCTGCACGGCGCTGCGCACGCCCTTGCCGCCGTAGCGGGAGTTCTCGCCGTCGCGCAGCTCGATCGCCTCGTTCTCCCCCGTGCTCGCGCCGCTGGGCACCGCGGCGCGCCCCACGATCCCGTTGGACAGCACGACGTCCGCTTCCACCGTCGGGTTGCCGCGGCTGTCCAGGATCTCGCGGGCACGGATCTGCGAAATGGTGTTCATGAGTTGGGCTCGTGCGTCGGCAGACGCGGTCGTGAGGTGTGCTCGCGCGTCAGGAAACGCGCTCGATGGAATTCCCGATGGGCTGCCCGGCCGACACGACGCCGTAGCGGTCCCGCAGCAGGTCCGCCATGCGGTTCCACACCTGCGTCATGAGCGCCCCGCGGTCGTCGTACGTGAGTCCCGCCGTGGGCACCGGCGGGAGGAAATGTAAATGAATCTCGCCCGCGGTGACGCCCAGCGATCCCTTGCGCATCACTTCCCGCGCCCCGTACACGACCGTCGGGACAATCGGGGCCCCGGAGGCGATCGCGAGCACGAACGGGCCCTTCTTGAAGGAGCGCAGCGCGTACTCGTACCCGCGCGTCCCCTCGGGGCACACGACGATGGACCGTCCCTGCTTCACCTGCTCGGCCGCGCCCTTGTACGACTCGAACGCCGCCTTGCGGTTCTCGCGCTCCAGGAAGACGATACCGGCCGCCTGCGCGGCCACGCCGAACAGCGGGATCTTCCGCAGCTCGCTCTTGGCCACGAAGCTGTACCGCGGCAGCACGGCCGCGAGCGCGAAGATGTCGAACCAGCTCACGTGGTTGGCGATGTACACCGCGCCGGACTGCTGGTCGACGTGCGCGTCGTCATGCACGATCACGCGCGCCCCCGCGGCACGACACGCGGCCCGCGCCCACAGGTGCATGCACCGCTGGTAGATCCCGCCGGGCCTCTCCTGCACGCCGAGCAGCCCGGCCACGAGCACCACCGGGCCGAGGATCAGCGTCATGACGAGCAGCGTGAGGACCGTGACGAGGGTGCGCATCAGCGGATAAAGTGGTCGTGGGCGTGCGCCAAATCAACGCGCGCCCCGGCCTCGAGGAACACCGCCGCGGGCGCGCCGACGCGGGCCCGCCCCACTGCCGTGAGCGGCACGCCGAACCTCCGCTCGAACTCGCCGGCGTCCAGCCCCGGCGGCGCGGCGACGAGCAGCTCGTACTCTTCCCCGCTGGCGGCCGCATCGCGTGCCGTCACGCCGTCCACGCACGGCAGGCGGTCCACGTCCAGCTCGAGCGTGAGCCCGCTCGCGGCTGCCAGGTGCGCCGCGTCGCCCGCCAACCCGTCCGAGATGTCGATCGCGGCCGTGGCCCCGTGCGCCGCGAGCCACTGCGCCTCCGCAATGCGCGCCACGGGGTGCGCAAACCGATC
>DASZRI010000244.1:0-22297 GCA_035549215.1 Gemmatimonadaceae bacterium
GACGGCCGGCGGCGCGGAATCTACCGGGACGGGCACTGGCGCCACTCGCGGGGCGCACGCGGCCAGCGCCGCGAGCGCGGCGAACGAAAGGGCGGAGCGTTTCACTCGTGCACAATAAGGCGGCATCACTGCGTGGTCTAGCTCGGAACGTCCGTCGCCGTAGATTGGGACCATGCTGCCCATGCTGCTTGCCCTGGCGACGGCCGGCGCGCCGCGTCCCCGTGCGGTCGTGCGCGACACGTCGGATGACGTCCGGGCGCGCATCGAGTCACGGATCCGGCAAGTGCCCGGCGCCGAGGTTGGCGTGGCGTTCCGCGACCTCGCGCGCCCCGATACGCTCTACCTGTCGGCGGACGTGCTGTTCCACGCCGCGAGCACGATGAAGGTGCCGGTGATGATCGAGCTGTATCGCCAGCACGACCGCGGCGCCCTGTCGCTGGACCGGCCGGTGCTCCTGCAGAACAGCTTCCGCTCGATCGTGGACGGCTCGCCGTACACGCTCGACGCGGGCGATGACTCGGACAGCTCGATGTACGCGCGCGCCGGCCAGCGGGTGCCCGTGCGCGAGCTGCTGGAGCACATGATCACGCGCTCGAGCAACCTGGCCACGAACGCGCTGATCGACCTCGTGGGGGCGTCGGCATCGAACGCGACCGCGCACGCGCTGGGCGCGCGGGACATGCGCGTGCTGCGCGGCGTGGAAGACGACAAGGCGTTCGCGGCGGGAATGAACAACATGACCACGGCGCGCGACCTCGCGACGCTCCTCACCGCCATCGCGACGCACCGCGCCGCCTCCGCCGCCAGCTGCGACTCGATGCTCGCGGTGCTGTCGCGGCAGGAATTCAATGACGAGATCCCGGCCGGGCTCCCGCCGGGCACGCGCGTGGCGCACAAGACCGGGTCGATCACCGGGCACCTGCACGACGCGGCCCTGGTGTACCTGCCGGGGCGCGCCCCGTACGTGCTCGTCGTGCTGACGCGCGGCATCAAGGACGAGAAGGTGGCGCAGCGGCTGATCGCCGACATCTCGCGCATCGTGTACGCGCACGTCACGAGGGCCGCGGCATGATCATCGCCATCGGTGCCGACCATGGGGGCTTCGCCCTCAAGGCGTGCGTCGCCCGCGCCATCGAGGCGGCCGGACACACGGTGCTCGACTGCGGAGCAGCGCACGACGACCCGGCGGACGACTACCCCGACTTCGCGGAGGGCGTGGCGCGCGCCATCCAGGCCGGGCAGGCCGAGCGCGGCGTGCTGCTGTGCGGGAGCGGCGTGGGGATCAGTGTGGCGGCGAACAAGTTCGCGGG
This sequence comes from Gemmatimonadaceae bacterium, assembly GCA_035549215.1. Taxonomy (GTDB): domain Bacteria; phylum Gemmatimonadota; class Gemmatimonadetes; order Gemmatimonadales; family Gemmatimonadaceae; genus JAGWRI01. The sequence goes on from DASZRI010000244.1 coordinate 1,311, forward strand.
CATCCGCGCCGCCATCTGCCACGACGCGTACTCCGCGCGCCAGGGGGTGGAGGACGACGCGATGAACGTACTCTGCCTGGGCGGGCGGGTGATCGGGCCGGAGCTCGCCACCGTGCTGGTGACGACGTTCCTGGCGGCGCGCTACAAGGCGCTCGAGCGCTATGAGCGGCGCCTGGGCAAGGTGCGGCGCTTCGATGAGGGCGACGGGGCGGCACGCTGAGTTCTCCAGGGGAACCGAAACCGGATTGGGATGCGCCGGTCCCGGCGCAAACCGGCCCGCTTGCAGCGCTCCCGGTGGCAGCGGCGTACACCCGATGGTAGTTTCGTCCCGCCTCACCCCCCGGCATCCCCTCTCATCCGGAGAACAAGCCATGGTTCGTCGCGATCCGCTCGACGGCGCCCGGTTCCACCCCACCGGCAGGCGCCGGATCGTCATCCCCGCCCTGCTGGCGGCCCTCGGCATGTCACTCGCAGTCCCGGCCGGCGCCTCGGCGCAGGGACGTGGCGGGCAGCGCGGCGCGCAGCCCGGCGGCGCACCGGCGCAGGGCGCGGCACCGTCGGCTGAGGCCGGCGCGCGGGGCTCGGGAGCGCCCGCGCTGACGTCGCTCGTGCGTGACACGATGTCGCAGAGCCCGACGCGCATCCTGGCGCTGGCCGAAGCGCCGCCCGTCGTCACGCACCACACGATGACGCTCAACGGGCAGGCGATCGGCTACACGGCGTACACCGGCATGCTGCCCATCCGGAACGAGCGCACCAACGTGACCGAGGGCGGGATGTTCTTCGTCGCGTACGTGAAGGACGGCGCAAACCCCGCCACGCGCCCGCTCTCGTTCATCTTCAACGGTGGCCCGGGGTCGGCCAGCGTGTGGCTCCACATGGGCGCGTTCGGCCCCAAGCGCGTGGACCTGCAGCCCGACGGCGAGGCGGGTCCCCCGCCCTATCGCTACGAGGACAACCCGAACACGCTGCTCGACCAGACGGACATGGTCTTCATCGACCCGGTGGGCACGGGGTACAGCCGGGCGACGAAGCCGGAATACGGCCAGAACTTCTGGGGGCTGAACGAGGACCTGAACACGGTGGCCGAGTTCATCCGCCTGTACCTGACGCAGTACAACCGGTGGGGCTCGCCCAAGTTCCTGATGGGCGAGAGCTACGGCACGACGCGCGCCGCCGGGCTCTCGGGCGTGCTCGCGGACAAGGGCATCGTGGTGAACGGCGTCGTCCTGATCAGCACGGTGCTGGACTTCGAGGCCTCGTCCACGGCCAAGGGCAATGACATCGGCTACGTGAACTTCCTGCCGACGTATGCGGCGACGGCGTGGTACCACAAGCGACTGCCGGCCGACCTGCAGTCGCAGCCGGTGGACAAGGTGGCCGCGGCGGCCGAGCAGTGGGCGTCCACGGACTACCTGGTAGCCCTGATGAAGGGGGCGCGGATGAGCGCAGCCGAGCGCCAGAAGACGATCGACCAGCTGGCGCGCTTCACGGGGCTTTCCAAGGACGTGATCGACCACAACGACCTGCGGGTGAACCTGGGCACCTTCGACGGCGAGCTGCTCAAGGACGAGCGGGTCCGCGTCGGCCGCCTGGATGGCCGGTTCACGGGCTACGATCCGATCGCGAGCGGCGGCGGGTTCGGCGGGGGCGGCGGCGGTATCGGCGACCCGAGCGAGGTGAACATCCGCAATTCGTTCACGCCGGTGCTCAGCGAGTACGTGCGCACCGAGCTCAATTACAAGCTGGACGACGTGTACTACATCCTGGGCGGCGGCATCGGGCGCTGGAACTATCCCCAGTCCAACAGCTACGCGACGGTGACGCCGAACCTGGAGCGCGCGTTCGCGAAGAACCCGCGCATGCGGCTGTACGTGGCCGAGGGCTACTATGATGCGGCCACGCCGTACTATGCAGCGGAGTGGACGCTGGCCCACATGGACGTGAGCCCCGACGTACGCGCGCACAACGTGACGGTCGGGCGGTTCACGGCCGGCCACATGGTGTACATCGACCAGCCGAGCATGAAGCGGCTGCGCGCGGACCTGGCGAAGTTCATCGACGCCGCCGTCGCGCGCTGACGGCAGGCGCTGGGGCTCGAGGGCGGGCGCCGGCGACCGGTGCCCGCCCTCGCGTTCTTGCGGCGTCGTGCGCAGGTTATGATTAGGGATCATGAGGGCCACCACGGCCCTGCCTCACACCCAACGCAGATGACTTACTCGCGATTCGTGATTGCCGGCGCCATCATCGGCGCCGTCGCGCTGGCGGGCTGCAGCATCCAGGGCTCGACCTCCGTAGAGTGCACCGGCGATCCGCTCCTGGTCGTGAATCCCTCGTCGGCCATCCTCGCGACGGGCGACACGCTGACCCTCCAGGCACTCCTGCAGACGCCGTCGTGCGACCTGATCTACGTGACCGCGGACAGCATGCGCTGGAAGTCCGCCAACCCCGCGGTCGTAGCGGTTGACTCGCTGACGGGGGTCGTCACCGCCAAGGCCAACGGGACGACGATGGTCACCGGCACGAAGCTTGGCACCGCCATCACGGGCTCGACGACTCTCCAGGTACTCGGCGGCCAGACCCCGTAGCGATCAGCCTTCCCCTCGGCTGGCCGGCGTCCCCACACCCCGCTCCCCAACGCCGATGAACACCGCAGCCCTGATCAGTGGATTGCTCGCGCGCGACCTCCGCGCGCTGAGCCGCGAACTCGACGCGTATCCGTCGGAAGACGCGCTGTGGGAGAAGCCGCCAACCATCCCGAATTCGGCCGGGACCCTGGCGGCGCACATGGCCGGGAACATTCGCCACTACGTCGGCGCGGTCCTGGGGCAGTCGGGATACGTGCGCGACCGCGACGCCGAATTCAGTGGCCGGCGCATGCCGCGCGCCGAACTGCAGGCGGGAATCGCGGCGGCAATCCATGACGTGGAGACAGTGCTGCCCACGCTCACCGATGCCCAGCTCGCGACGCCATTCCCGCAGAAGGTGGCCGACCTGCAGGTGGAGACCTCGGAGTTCCTGCTGCACCTTGCCGTGCACCTGACGTACCACCTGGGCCAGGTGGACTACCACCGCCGCCTCGTGGGCGGCAGTTCAACATCGGTGAGCACGGTCTCGCCAAAGGAGCTGCGCACGGCCCGGGCGAGCTGAGCGAGGCGCGCCGTGGAACCCACGCGCAACGCACCGGGCGGCGCGGGCAGCGTCCGCAACGTGCAGCAGCACAGCACGGAGCTGCGGCGCGAGCTGGGGCTTGGCGACCTCGTCCTCACGCAGCTCATGTACGTGGTCGGCTCGGGCTGGGTGGGCACGGCCGCGAAGCTCGGCCACGCCCAGGTCGTGTACTGGCTGCTGGCCATCGCCCTGTTCTACCTGCCGCAGGCCGCGGTCGTGATCTACCTGAACCGCCTCATGCCGCTCGAGGGCGGGCTCTACCAGTGGGCCAAGGTCGGGTTCAACGAGGGCATGGGGTTCCTCGTCGGGTGGAACCTGTGGGTGTACACGCTGATCCTGCTGTCGGCGTTCGGCCTGATGGTGGCCACGACGCTGGGCTACGTCATCGGGCCGTCGGGCGCCTGGTTCACGTCGAGCAAGTGGTACGATGGCGCGGTGACCGGGCTGCTCATCGGCAGCATGATCCTCGTGTCCACGCTCGGGCTTCGCGTGGGCAAGTGGGTGCACAACGCCGGCGGCCTGGCGCAGGCGCTGACGTTCACGGCGCTGATCGTGATGCCGTACATCGCGCTCGCGCGCGGCACGCTGCCGGCGTACCACCCGCTGCAGGCGCAGATGCCCCCGCTGTCCCTGCTCTCGGTGAACATCTTCGGCAAGATGGCCATGGGGGCACTGAGCGGCTTCGAGTACGTCGCGATCCTGGCCGGCGAGACGCGCAATCCGGAGCGCGCGATCGGCCGCTCGGTGATGATCGCCACGCCGCTCATCGCGATGATGTTCATCCTCGGCACGAGCGCGGTCGTGGCCGTGGTGCCGGCCGCGCAGGTCGACCTGATCAGCCCGATCCCGCAGGCGCTGACGCTCGGCTTCCGCTCGTTCGGGATCGGCGCCGTGTTCGGGCCGGCGCTCGCTGGGCTCCTGCTCATCCGCCACATCGCAAACGTGAACTACATCTTTGCCGGCAACACGCGCCTGCCGGTGGTTGCGGGGTGGGACGGGCTGCTGCCGGCGTGGTTCACGCGCCTGCACCCGAAGTACCGGACGCCGCTCAACTCGATCCTGTTTGTCGCGGGGATCACGCTCGCATTCGCGGTGCTCGGGCTCGTGGGTGTCGGGTTGCAGGAGGCGTTCCAGCTCCTGGACAACGCCGCCGGCATCCTGTACGCCCTTACCTACCTGGCGATGTTCGCGCTGCCGCTGTTCGGCCTGCGCGCGTTCCGGCGCGCGCCGCCCTGGCTCCGGCTGGCGGCAGCGTCGGGCCTTGCCGTGACCGTGCTGTACACGGTGCTCTCCGTGCTGCCGATCATCGACGTCCCGAATGTCTGGAGCTTTGCGCTCAAGATCGGCGGCGTCGTGGTCGGCACGAACCTCGTCGGCGTCGCGCTGTTTCGCGCGGAACGCCGGCGGCGCAACGCGCGGCCTGGCGCCGGCGCCCCGCCCGCCCCCCTGCCCGGTGATTGACCATGCGTCCTCGACTCCCGCTGATCCCGCTCGTATCGTTCGTGTCGCTCATGACGGCCTCCACGCTCCCGGCCCAGTCGTCACCGATCACGATCCACGCCGCGCGCCTGCTCGACGGGCGCGGCCACGCGCGCGACAATGTCATCGTCACGGTGCGGGATGGCCGCATCGTGTCGGTCGAGGCCGCTGCGCGCGGTGTGACGCCGACGCTCGAGCTGCATGACCTGACGCTGCTGCCCGGCCTGATTGACGTCCACGCGCACGTGGCCTGGTACTTCAACGCCAAGGGGCGCCTGCACGAGCCGAACGACGGCGACACCCCAGACGACATGCGCGTCGCGATGGAGGACAATGCCTGGGCCACGCTGCTTGGCGGCGTGACGACGATCCAGAGCCCGGGTTCTCCCGAGGACAAGGCGCTGCGCACGCGCATCGACGCCGGGCAGGTGCCGGGCCCGCACGTCGTCACGTCGCTGCAGCCGATCTCGAACCCGCGCCTCACGGTGGACCAGCTCCGCCAGATCGTGCGGACGCGCAAGGACGAGGGGGCGGACTTCATCAAGGTGTTCGCGTCCGCCAGCATCCGCGACGGCGGCACGCCGACGCTCAGCGCCGAGCAGATGCACGCCATCTGCGGCGAAGCGCGCGCCGTGGGGCTGCGCGTCCTGGTCCACGCGCACAGCGCCGAGAGCATGCAGCGATCCATTGACGCGGGGTGCACGCAGGTCGAGCACGGCGTGTTCGCGACCGATGCCGTGCTGCGCCAGATGGCGGACCGGGGAATGTTCTTCGACCCGCAGTGCAGCCTGGTCTTCCGCAACTACCTGGACAACCGACCCAGCTACCAGGGAATCGGCAACTACACGGACGAGGGATTCGCGGCGATGGAGCGTGCGCTCCCGCTGGCGCTCGATGCGTTTCACAAGGCGCTCGCGACGAAGGGACTGGCGATCGTCTTCGGCACGGACGCCGTGGCGGGCGCACATGGACGCAACGTCGAGGAGATGGTCTGCCGTGCGCAGGCCGCCGGGCAGTCCCCCATGGACGTGATCGTGTCCGCCACCTCGCTCGCTGCGCGGTCGCTCGGCCGCGAGCACGAGGTCGGCTCGGTTGCGCCCGGGCTCCAGGCCGACCTGATCGCCGTCGAGGGCGACCCTTCGCGAGACATCACGGCGCTGCGGCGCATCCGCTTCGTGCTGAAGGGCGGCACCGTCTACATGTCTCCGACGCAGCCAGGAACGGTCTCGGCCGACGCACTGGTGGGCGCGTGGCGCGGGATGAGCGGCGCGCACATCCCGCTCGGCATGGACTTCTCGCGCGATGGCACGGTGGTCGTGCATGCCGTGAGCGGCCCGGACTCCACCATGCGCTACGCCGTGAAGCCGGGCGGGCAGCTCGTGCTGACCGATGCGGCTGGTGCCACGCGGAACGTCACGTTCCGCGTGAACGACCGGCTGCTGACGCTGGATGCCGACGGAGACCGCCTGATCCTGCGCCGCGCGCCGTGATCGATCTTCGCATTGCCCCGATCGCAACGGACGCGGATGTGGAGGCGGCGCGGGGGCTCGTGCGCGCACATGGCGAGGCGCGCATGACGACACCGGGCGTCGAGTACGTGTTCCGTGATGCGGACCGGCTGCCCGGGCCGTACGTGCCGCCCGACGGGACCTTCCTGATCGCGTGGGCCGGCAACGTCGCCGCCGGCTGTGGGGCGCTCAAGCGCCTCGACGCGACACGCGGCGAGGTGAAGCGCATGTTCGTCCGCCCGGAATACCGCGGTGCCGGCGTCGCGCGCCGGATCATGGAGCAGCTCATCGCGACCGCGCGCCACGTGGGATACGAGCGGCTCTGCCTCGGCACGCTCGATGACATGATCGCCGCGCAGCGGCTGTACGAATCACTCGGGTTCACGCCCGTGCCGCGCTACCGCAGCGACGAACTGATCGACACGCGCTTCTACGAACTCGACCTGCACGCCAGGAGTGCGCCATGACCCCAGCCTTCACGCCGCAGGACCCGCAGTTCGAGGCGCGCGTCCGCGCCAGCTTCGCGCGCCAGGCCTTCATGCAGACGCTCGGCGCCGGGCTCGAGCGGGTCGCGCCGGGCGAAGTCGTGATTGCGCTGCCCTTCCGCGATGCGCTGGCCCAGCAGCACGGCTTCCTGCATGCGGGAGTCGTGACCTCGGTGGTGGATTCGGCCTGCGGCTACGCCGCGCTGGCGCTGATGCCCGCGGGCGCGGCTGTGCTCAGCGTCGAATTCAAGGTGAACCTGATGGCGCCCGCGGCCGGCACGCACTTTCGCGCCATCGGACGCGTGCGGAAGGCGGGCCGTACGATCACGGTGTGCGAGGGAGAGCTGCGGGCATTCACGGGCGAGCCCGGCTCCGATGACGCCGGGACGGTGGTCGCGATCATGCAGGGCACGATGATGGCCGTGCGCGACCGCCCCGGGCTGACGGACTGACGGCGGGCAGGCGCGCTCCCTGAACCACCTCCCGGACGCGGGCCGTACCACGTCAGGGAATTCCCAGTCTTGCGCCCCGCCTCCGTTTCGGCGAGCATGGCAATGGACCGCGAACGGGAGCAGACGATGAGCGCCGCTGATGCTGGAAGTGCGCCGGGCCTCACGATGACCGACGCGATGGACCTCGTGCGCTACGCCCAGGGTCTCGAGGGCACCGCCGCGCACGAAGGGCAGGCCGATTCGCACGCGCACACGGTGGCGATCAGGAACCTGGCGCGGCGCATACAGAACGAGGCCACGACAGGGGTCCGCGGCGCGTACACGGCGGCCGACGTCATGCTCGTCAGCGAAGCGGCGGCGGTCCTGGGCGCAACAGCCGACCGCATCGCAGCCGCGCTGAGCGCGCGACTGCCTGCCTCCGCGCCGTGACGCAAGGGCAGGGCCCGCGACGCTGACGTGAGCCCGGACGCCCCACATGGGGCGCAGATCTTTCACGCGCTCCTAACGGATCGACCGGGCGCGACGTATATGTGGGGAAGGCACCTGCGTTCCCCCCACTGCTCCCCGCTCTTATGCTGAACTGGTCCGAGCCCGCCCTCGAGCTGATTTCGTTCCTCGGGTCTTACCTCGCCATTGGCGTCATCGGCTTTCGCTACGGCGTGCTTGGCCGCGCACGCGCCAGCGACCAGCTCGACGACGGGCGCGAGGGCATCTTCCTCCGCGCCGCCTCGCGCGCCGCGCTGCTCGGGCTGCTCGGCACCATCATCTCGACGGTCCTGCTGCTGCACGGTGCGATGAACCAGGCCGCCGCGAAGCACCTCACGATGGCCGAAGTGCTTACTGCCGGCCAGGGCCTGGGCGCAGCGAAGCTCGGCCTGTACGCGGTGGCACTCGTGGGCTTCGCCCTTTGCGCGGCGCGGTCGCGCATTGCCTGGTCCGTGACTGGCGTCGCGGTGATCATCGCTGCCCTGATCAATGTCTTCACCGGTCGCTGGGCGACGCTGGTGAATCCCGTCCATGTGCTGGCGGGGTCGCTCTGGATCGGCACGCTGTTCGTGCTGATGGCGATCGGACTTCCCGCGGTGCTCGCGAGCAGCCAGTCAGGCAGCGAGAAGGCGCGCACGGTGGCCGACCTGGTGAACGCCTACTCGCCGATGGCCCTGGTCTCCGTGGCGGTGCTGGCCATCTCCGGCGTCGTCACCGCGTGGCGCCACCTGAAGTACGTCGCGGCCCTGTGGACGACGTCGTACGGATTCGCCTTGATCGTGAAGCTCTGCGTCGTCGTCATCGTGCTGGCGCTCGGCGCCTGGAACTGGCGCCGCGTCCGCCCGAGCCTTGGCACCGAGGCCGCGACTGGTGCGCTGCGTCGCTCGGCGACCGCCGAGCTGGCGTTCGCCGGGCTGGTCCTGCTGATCACCTCGGTGCTCGTCAGCCTGCCGTCGCCGAAGCTGCCGCACTAGCCGCCGGCGCGCCGAGCGTGACGCGCGCGTCGAGCGCGATCACGCCATCCTCGAGGGCGAGCAGCGGGTTCACGTCGAACTCCTGGATCTCGGGGCACTCCATCGCGAGCATCGCCGCCCGGCGTATCGCGTCGGCAATGGCCGGCACGCTCGCGCCGGGCTGCCCGCGCACCGCGCCCAGCGCGGCGCGGCCGCGAATGCCGTGGACCATCTCGGCCGCCGTGCGCGTATCGAGCGGCGCGATGCGGAACACGACGTCGCGCAGCACCTCGACGAAGATCCCGCCGAGACCGAACATCATGAGCGGGCCGAAGTCGGCGTCGCGCGCCATGCCGATGATCACCTCGCGCCCGCCGCTTGCCATGCGCTGCACGAGGACGCCGTCCACGCGCGCACCGGGCGCGCGCGCCGCCACCTGGCGCATGATGCCGGCGTACGCGCCGCGCACTTCCTCGGCGTTTGCCAGTGACGTGCGCACGCCGCCCACGTCGCTCTTGTGGGAGATGTCGCGCGACATGACCTTCATCACGACGGGGTAGCCGCACGCCTCGGCCTCGCGCATGGCGTCATCCGGCGACGCCGCGAACGATGCGCGGGCCGTCGGGATGCCGTACGCCTCGAGGAGGCGCAGCGCCTCCAGCTCGTCCAGGCGCGTCCGACCTTCGCGCGTCGCACTCTCGATGATCGCCCGCGCGGCGGCCGAGTCCACGCACGGCGGCGCATCCGGCTCGACGGCGCGCTCGATCCATTCGCGGTGGCGGTTGAGCGTGTCCAGCGCGCGGGCCGCGGATTCCGGGAACACGTACGCCGGGATCCCGGCGGCCTGCAGCTCCGCGCGCCCTTCGGGCAGCCCACGGCGCCCCATGAGCAGCGCGACGACGGGCTTGTCGGGCCGCGTCGCGGCCGCGTCCACGATCGCCGCGGCGATCTCCTGCTGGGTCTGTCCCAGCGGCGGGATGTACACGGGCACCACCGCGTCCACGTGCGGGTCGCGCAGCAGCGCGGAGACCGCGGCGCGATAGCCGTCGGCGTTTGCCGACGCGATCATGTCGATCGGGTTCCGGATGGACGCTTCCGGGGGGAACAGCGGCCGCAGCACATCCACCGTGCCGGTGCTGAGCTCGACGACGTCCAGGTGCGCGGCGTCCATCGCGTCCGCGGTGAGGATGCCCGGGCCGCCGGCGTTGGTCACGATGGCCGTGCGACGCGAGCGCGGCAGCGTGCGCACCTCGAACGCCATCGCCATGTCGAACAGCGCCTCGATGGACTCGGCCCGCAGCACGCCGGCCTGCGCCAGCAGCGCGTCCACGGCGGAGTCACTCGCCGCCAGCGCCCCGGTGTGCGACGACGCGGCACGCGCGCCCGCCCTCGAACGTCCTGACTTGACGGCGATGATCGGGATGCGCCGCGTGATGCGCGACGCAATCTCGAGGAACCGCCGCGGATTGCCGAAGTTCTCGACGTACATCAGGATCGAGCGGATCTCCGGGTCCGCCTCCCAGCACTCGAGCAGGTCGTTGCCGCTCACGTCCGGCTTGTTGCCCACCGACACGAACTGCGCGATGCCGATGCCGAACTCGCGCGCGTAGTCCAGCACGCTCACGCCCAGCGCGCCCGACTGGGACACGAAGGCGGCGCCTCCCGGCGGCAGCATGCCCGGCGCGAAGGTTCCGTTCATCCGGATGTCCGGATGGGTGTTCAGCACGCCCATGCAGTTCGGCCCCACGAGCCGCATGCCGTGCCGGCGCACGATCTCGACCAGGCGAGCCTCGAGGTCCACACCCTCCCCACCCACCTCGCGAAAGCCGGCCGTGATCACCACGAGGCCGCGCACCCCCGCCTCCCCGCACTGCTCCGCCACGTCCAGCACATGGGCCCTCGGCACGCACACGATGGCCACGTCCGGCACCTCGGGCAGGTCGCCCACGCGGGCGCTCGCGTGCACCCCGCAGATGGCGCGCGCGCGTGGGTGCACCGGGTACACCGCGCCGGTGAACCCGTCATGGATCAGGTTCTGCAGCACCTGGTGGCCAATGGCGCCTGGCGCCTGCGACGCGCCAATCACGGCGACGCTGCGCGGTGCGAGGATGGGCCGGAGGGACGCCGGGGTTCGGCCCGCCGAGCCGCTCGGCGTCGTGCCGGACGCCCGCGCCGGCATGGTCTCGATCGATGTCATGGTCATGGGTGGCGGGAAGCTGCACGCGTGTCCTGCCATGCGCCGTCAGGCGTCGCGTGGATGCCCGTCGGGCCTTGCCTGACCGCTCCGAGGCATCAACCTTCCCCCTCCGGGCGACGTAACCCTGCAGGAGCCCTGGAAGCCAACCGTCGGCGGCCGGCACCTGTCCAACTCCCGGTGCGCGGGGCAACGGACACCCGTACGTTATGACATGAGCAACATCCGCGACGCGTTGCAGCAATCGCTTGGGCCGACGTACACCGTGGAGCGGGAGCTCGGCGGTGGCGGCATGTCGCGCGTGTTCGTGGCGTTCGACCAGGCGCTCGGCCGGCGCGTCGTGGCCAAGGTGCTCTCGCCGGAGCTCGCCGCGTCGGTGTACGCAGAGCGCTTCATGCGCGAGATCCTGGTCGTCGCGACGCTCCAGCATCCGCACATCGTCGGCGTGCTCACCGCGGGCGACGCGGACGGGCTGCCCTACTTCACGATGCCGTACGTGGAGGGGAACTCGCTGCGCGACCTGATCCGCCGCTCGGGGCCGATGGCGGTGCGCGACGCGGTGCCCATCCTGCGCGATGTCGCCCGCGCGCTGATGTTCGCCCACGAGCGCGGCGTCGTGCATCGTGACATCAAGCCCGACAACGTGCTGCTCGCATCCGGCTCGGCCATGGTGACAGACTTCGGCGTGGCCAAGGCGGTGCTGTCGGCGCAGCGCGCGCAGCCGGTGGCCTCGCCGGATTCCGCCACGCTGACCATCGTCGGCACGACGGTGGGGACGCCGGCCTACATGGCGCCGGAGCAGATCGCCGCGGACCCCGACGTGGACCACCGCGCGGATATCTACGCGTTCGGCGTGATGGCATACGAGATGCTGGCCGGTGCGCCGCCCTTCAAGTCCACGACGCCGCACGCCATCCTTGCCGCCCACCTGTCGCAGCCGCCCCGCCCGCTGGACGCCGCGCGCGCCGGGCTGCCGCCGCGGCTCGTGCAGCTCGTCATGGCCTGCCTGGAGAAGGATCGCGACCAGCGCCCGCAGAGCGCGCGCGAGCTGGTCGAGGCGCTGGAGGATCCCGCCGTGATCAGCGATGCGGCGGTCGCGACACTCTCCATGCCGAGATACCTGCGCCGCCGGCGCGTGCGCCGCGTTGCCATCGGCGTGGCCGCAGCCGTGGCGCTCGTGGCGGGCGGCCTCTTCCTGCGCAGCCGCTATGGCGCGTCCGGCCGCATGGCCCGCCGCGCGGTAGCGGCCGCCGCGGACGCCTCCGCCGGCAAGTCCGTGCTCGTCGTCCCGTTCGTGAACCTCAGCGCCGACTCCTCAGACGCCTACCTCGCGGACGGCATCACGAGCGAGCTCGTGAGCGCGCTCACGCACATCCCCGGGCTGCGGGTGGCGTCGCGCACCGCCGGCACGCTCGGGCGCGACCGCTTTCCCACCGAGCAGGAACTCGGCGCCACGTACAAGGTGGACTATGTGCTCGAGGGCACCGTGCAGCGCGACAAGAATCGCCTGCGCATCGCGGCGCGGCTCGTGGGCACCAGGGACGGGTTCAGCGTGTGGGCCGACGTGTTCGACCGCACGGTGAGCGACGTGTTCGCCGTGCAGCAGGACATCTCGTCGTCCATCGCGGCCGCGCTCAGCCCGCAGCTCGCCACCGCGCCGCAGGCACTCACGCTCGCCGACCGCGGCACGCGCGACGACACCGCCTTCGACCTCTACATGCGCGGCCGCTACCTGCTCGGCCGGCGCACCGGCCCCTCGCTGCGCCGCGCGCTCGGCTACCTGGGCCAGGCCACGGCGCGGGACACGACCTTCGCCCGCGCCTACTCGGCCGCAGCGCACGCGTATTCGCTGCTGCCTCCGATGCCGGGGGAAGTGGCCGACTCCGTCCATGCGCGCGGCGTGGCCGCCGCAACGCGCGCGCTGGCGCTGGACAGCACCCTGGCGGAGGCCTACGCCGCCCGTGCCGCGCTGTACGCCGCGTCCTTCCGGTGGACGGAGGCGGAGCGCGACTACCGCAGCGCCATTCGCATCAGCCCGCAGGACGCCGCCGCGCACGCCGGACTGGGGCAGCTCCTGCTCGTGCTCGGGCGCGTCGGCGAAGGCGTATCCGAGCTCCGGCAGGCCGTCACGCTCGACACGACCGTCGCGGTGAACCGCAGCGAGTACGCCGTGGCGCTGGCCATGGCGGGACGCGACAGCGCCGCGATCGCCAACGCGCACCGCGGCGTTGCGCTCGATTCGGCCTCCGCCACGACGCGCCGCGCACTGGGACTCGTCTTCCTCCTCACGGGCCGACCTGATTCGGCGCGCGCCCCGCTCGAGGGTGCGGCGGGACTGTCACCGGACCGCGATGCCCTGCTCGGGCTGCTCGGCTACGCGGCCGCGCGCAGCGGCGACGCCCTGCACGCGCGGCAGCTCCGCGAATCGGCTGCACGCTCACGCGATCCCAGCGCCCTGTTCAGCGCGGCCCAGGTGGCCGTGGGACTTGGCGACACCACGCTCGCACTGGCGCACCTCGAGGCCGCAGTGCACGCGCACGCGCCGCAGTTCGCGGTGGAATCGCTGGCCGAGTCGATCTTCGACCCGCTGCGCGGAAGCGGCCGCTTCGCGGACGTCGTGCGATCGCTGGGGCTGCCCTCGGTGCTGGCGCGGCCAGCCACCGCCCCGTCGCCTTAGCAGCTTCTCGACCTCCGTCGGGTTGGCGATGGGCGTGCGGCGTGCGAGATTCCGCTCGTGCCAATTCACGCCATGGCGCTCTGGGTGGCCGCGGGTTCGCTGCTGGCCGGCCTGCTCGGTGCGCTCACCGGACTCGGGGGCGGCATCATCGTCGTCCCGCTGCTGACGCTGGTCTTCCACGTGGACCTGCGGTACGCCATCGGCGCATCGCTCGTGTCGGTGATCGCGACGTCGTCGGGCGCGGCCGCGGCGTACGTGCGCGAAGGGTACACGAACGTGCGCGTCGGCATCCTGCTCGAGACCGGCACCACCCTCGGCGCGCTCGTCGGGGCCGTGCTCAGCGGGTTCATTCCCACGAGCGCGCTGGCCATCCTGTTCGGCGTGGTGCTGCTGTACACGGCGTACCAGTCGATGCAGCCACGCGCGGAGCACGTACTGGCCGACCAGCCGGACAAGTGGGCGCAGCGCCTGCGGCTCGACTCCACGTATCCCACGCCGAATGGGTTGCAGGCGTATTCGGTACAGGGCGTGCCGACCGGGCTCGGGCTCATGTTCGGCGCCGGGATCCTGTCCGCGCTGCTCGGCATCGGGTCCGGCATCATCAAGGTGCTGGCCATGGACCACGCGATGAAGCTGCCGTTCAAGGTCTCCACGACGACGAGCAACTTCATGATCGGCGTGACGGCGGCGGCGAGCGCGGGCGTGTACCTGCACAAGGGCTACGTGCAGCCGGCCATCGCGTTCCCCGTGATGCTCGGCGTGCTCGCCGGCGCACTGCTGGGCGCGCGCCTGCTGGCGGTGATCCATACGACGTTGCTGCGGCGGCTGTTCACGGTGGTGGTGGTCGTGATGGCGGCGCAGATGCTCTACAAGGGCTTCACGGGAGCGATCTGACCATGGAACCGCTCGATCCCGTCACCGCCGCGCACCGCGCGAAGCTCACCGACCACGAGGTGGACCAGATCATCGGGCGCCTGCTGCAGGTGGGCGTGCTGCTCGCGGCGCTGGTCGTGCTCGTGGGCGGCGCGATGTTCCTGCGCGAGCACGGTGCGACCGTGGCCGACTTCCGCGCGTTCGTGCCCGGCACGAGCGAACTGCGCAGCCTGTCCGGCATCATCCACGGGGCACTGGCGGGCGACAGCGCGGCCATCACGCAGCTCGGGCTCGTGCTGCTGATCGCGACGCCGGTGGCCCGCGTCGCACTGACGCTGGTGGCGTTCCTCTACCAGCGCGACCGGCTGTACGTCGCGGTCACGACGCTGGTGCTCGCGCTGCTCGTGTACGGCCTGGTGTGGGGCAAGGCGTAGCCGAGGCACTCGGGTCGTGGGTCGCGTCGTGGCGTGCGCCGGGCCCACTCGCGGCCCGGCCGTGGCGCAACCGTGCCGGACGCGGCTAGCTTACGCGGGAGCGAAGCGCCGACCCGGTAGCTCAGCTGGTAGAGCAACGGACTTTTAATCCGTAGGTCGCGGGTTCGAGACCCGCCCGGGTCACTCGAACATCCCCACCTGTCGCACGGGCAGGAAACTGCGCCGGTGGTGGGCGCACGCCCCGTGCGCCTGGAGCCCCGCCAGGTGGGCCGGCGTGCCGTAGCCCATGTTCCGCTCCCAGCCGTACTGCGGATGCCGGTGCGCGAGCGCGCGCATCAGCCGGTCGCGCGTGACCTTCGCCACGATGGACGCGCAGGCCACCGAGTAGCAGCGCGCGTCCCCACCCACCACCGCCGTGTGCTCCACGCCGAGCCGGCGCATCGGCTTGCCGTCCACGATCACGTGGTCCGGCGCCAGCGGCAGCCGGGAGAGCGCGCGGCGCATGGCCAGCATCGTCGCCTTGTAGATGTTCCAGGTGTCGATCTCGCGGACGCTCGCGGCCCCGAGCCCCACGGCCACGGCGCGCTCGCGGATGAGCCGCGCCAGCCGCTCGCGCTCGGCGGCGCCGAGCTGCTTGGAATCGTTGACGCCGGGGATCGCGCGGACGTCGGCGGGCATGATCACCGCACAAGCGACAACGGGGCCCGCAAGGGGGCCCCGTCCGACTTCATCCACTCCGGCCAGCAGCGCGCCGTGCATTGCGCGCAGCTCCCGCTCCAGTGCGCTCCAGCGATGGCGGCCACGACGGGCCGCACGCTCGCCGCGCGCCACGCCGATTACTCGGCGGCGTCCGCCCCGGTGGCCGGCACGGAGACCTTGACCTTCCTCTCCTTGATGCGCGTGGCCTTGCCGGTGAGGTGGCGCAGATAGTACAGCTTGGCGCGACGCACGCGGCCGCGACGCACGACCGTGAGGTCGGCGATCATCGGGCTGTGCACGGGGAAGATGCGCTCCACCCCGACGCCATTGGAGATCTTGCGCACCGTGAACGTCTCGCTGACGCCCGATCCACGGCGGGCGATGCACACGCCCTCAAAGGCCTGGATGCGCTCCTTGTCACCTTCCTTCACGCGCACGTTCACGCGGACGGTGTCACCCGCGCGGAAGGCGGGGATGTCGGTGCGGAGCCACTCTTTCTGGGTTTCGATAAAGGCGTGCATATGATGCTCCGGGCCAGGGACCCGTGAAATAACGCGATATCTGACAGAGACTTGAGAAATTAACCACCCCGTCCCGGCCACGCTAGGGGTCGGGGCCCCTGCGGGACCGGCGCTACTCCCCCGCCTCGCCCCGCTCGCGGGTGAGCCGGGCGGCCTGCTCGGCCCGCCATTCGGCGATCTTCTTGTGGTCCCCGGACAGCAGGACCTCCGGCACCGTGAACCCTCGGTACTCGGGCGGCCGCGTGTAGCTGGGTGCGCTCACCCCGTCCGTCTCATAGAACGAGTCGGTGCGCGCGCTGTCGTGGTCGGACATCGCCCCGGGCAGCAGCCGGACGGTGGCGTCCACGATCGCCAGGGCCGCGGGCTCGCCGCCGCTCAGCACGAACGGGCCGAGCGACAGCTCCTCGGTGGCCAGGTGGTCGGCCACGCGCTGGTCCACGTCCTTGTAGTGACCGCAGAGGATCGTCAGCTCGCTGCCCTGCGCGAACCGCGCCGCGTCCGCATGCGTGAACTGCCGCCCGCGCGCCGACACGAGGACGATCGGCGCCTGCGCGCCCAGCGCCTCCACGGCCTCGAAGAACGGCCCGGGCTTCATCACCATGCCGGGGCCGCCGCCGTACGGGTAGTCGTCCACCGTGCGGTGCCGGTCGTGCGTGTACTCGCGCAGGTCCACGACGCGGTATTCCACGCTTCCCGCGGCCGCCGCGCGCGCCGGGATGCTGAGCCCGAGCGGCGCCGTGAAGAACTCCGGGAAGATCGTGACGATGTTGACGCGCAGCATCAGTCGAGCAGCCCGGCAGGCGGGTTGATCGTGATCACGCGCGCCTCCTGGTCCACGTGCACCACCACCCGCTCGTCGAACGGCACGAGCACGGAGCCCTTCTCGCGCGCCACGTCCATCACGAGTCCCAGCGGCACCTCGTACACCTCGTCCACGCGGCCGACAGCGTCGCCCGACTCGAGGACCACGTCCATGCCGACGAGGTCATGGATGTACACCTCGTCCTCATCCGGCGGCGGCACCTCGGCGGCGGGGAGCAGGACGTAGCGCCCGCGCCAGAGCTCCGCCGCGTTGCGGTCGGGGATCTCGGCGAACGCGACGAGCATCCCGTCCTTCATGGGACGCACGGCGGTGACGTGCAGCTCGGCGCCATCGGCGGCGAGGTCGCCCGAGGCGGTGCCGGCCAAGACACGACGGCCGGGCGCGAAGATCGCGTCCGGCTCGTCGGTGATGGGCTCGACGACGACTTCGCCGCGAATGCCGTGGGCCTTGCGCACCCGCCCGACGATCAGGAATTCGGGCGTGGTCATCGCCGGGATTTTCCTGTCGCTCAGCCCTCGGCCTTGTCGCTCACCGCGACGGCCTGCGACTTGAGCTTGGAGGCCAGCCGGGCCTCGTGCCGCGCCTTGAGGATGCCGGCCTTGCGGAGCAGCGAACGCACCGTGTCCGTGGGCTGCGCGCCGTTGTCCAGCCAGTAGTTGGCGCGGTCGGCCTTCAGGTTCAGCGCGGTCTCGCCCTGACGAGGCGCGTACTGCCCGATGATCTCGATGAACTTGCCGTCGCGCGGGCTCGTGGAGTCGGCGACGACGATGCGATAGTAGGGGGCCTTGGTGCGGCCGGTACGACGAAGGCGAATCTTGACCATGGTCCTGTACTCCTCGTAGGGTCTGGGTCCTGCTCCGGGCTCCTCGCGCACTGGGCGAATCCCAGTCGCACCCGGTCCTGCATCGAGCGGTGGGGCCGCGGACCGCTTGGTCGCGCGCCCGGCCGCCCGATCACCGCATGCCGAACATCCCGCGGGGCATCCTGCCCCCGCCGGAGGCGGCCTTCTTCATCATCTTCTGCATCTCGCGGAACTGCTCGAGCAGCCGGTTCACCTCGCTGATCGGGCGGCCGCTGCCCTTGGCCACGCGCGCGCGGCGCGAGCCGTTCATGATCGACGGATCGGTGCGTTCCGCCGCGGTCATGGAGAGCACGATGGCCTCGAGGTGCTTCATGCGTCGCGGGTCGGCCTGCTTGGCCTGCTGCAGCACCTTGGAGTTCACGCCCGGCAGCAGCCGCAGCACGCCCTCGAGCGGGCCGAGCTTCTCGATCTGCTTCATGGCGGTGAGGAAGTCGTTCAGGTCCATGCCCTGCTTGCGGACCTTCTTCTCGAGCTTCTTCGCCGCTTCCTCGTCGAACGTGGCCTGCGCCTTCTCCACCAGGGTGACGATGTCGCCCTGCTGCAGGATGCGGCCGGCCATGCGCTCGGGATGGAACTCCTCCAGCGCCTCGCTCTTCTCGCCGACGCCGATGTACTTGATCGGCTTCTTCGTGACGCCGTAGATGGACAGCGCGGCGCCACCGCGCGCATCGCCGTCCATCTTCGTCAGCACGACGCCGGTGACGCCCAGCCGATCGTCGAAGCCCTGCGCGATGCGCACGGCGTCCTGGCCGGTCATGCCGTCGGCAACGAGCAGGATCTCATCCGGGTGGATGGCCTGCTTGAGCCGCTCCAGCTCGGCCATCATGTCGTCGTCGATCTGCAGGCGGCCGGCGGTGTCCACGATGACGACGCGGTCGCGCGCGCGCTTGGCCTGGTCGATGCCGGCGAGGGCGATGCGCACGACGTCGGTGGTCGAACGGTCGGCGTACACCGGGACGTCGAGCTGCTGGCCGAGCGTCTCGAGCTGGTCGATGGCGGCGGGGCGGTAGACGTCGCAGGCCACGAGGCGCGTGGGCTTGGCCTCGGCCTTGAGCCGGCGCGCGAGCTTGGCGGCGCTGGTCGTCTTGCCGGATCCCTGCAGGCCCACCATCATGACGACGGTGGGGGGCACGGTGCTGAGCTTGAGCCCCTCGCGGCGCTCGCCGAGCATGGTCGTGAGCTCGTCATGGACGATCTTCACGAGCTGCTGCGCCGGCGAGACCGTGCGGAGCTGGCTCACGCCGGCGGCCTTCTTCTCGACGCGCTCCAGGAACTCGCGGGTGAGCTGGAAGTTGACGTCGGCCTCGAGGAGGACGCGGCGCACCTCGCGCAGCCCCTCCTTGATGTCGGCGTCAGACAGCACGCCGCGTCCACGCAGGCGCGAGAACGCGGCTTCCAGCTTGGAACTCAGCTCATCGAACATAGCCCTTAAACGTAGATCCTGTTATGATTTAAGACAAGGGAAGCGCCTGCGGCGCGACCCGGCCCCGCCCTACCGCCCCACCTCGCGTTCCCGCCGTCCGCTGGTGCCCCTTCACCCGACGCGAATGCCCAAGGTCCCCCGGCAGGAAGATCTGTTCGCAGCGCTGCTTCCGCGCACGATGCCGCTGATGGCGCTGCGGTCCACGATTGTCTTCCCGCACGGCACGATCGCCGTGCAGATGGGCGCCCCCGAAAACCTCGCACTGCTCAACGAGAATCCCGAGCCCGGGACGATCGTCGCGCTCGTCGTCGCGGCTGGCGACGCCGACGACCCGGTGGACACGGCCGCGCTCGTCGGCCGCGTGGGCGTCGCGGCGCGCGTACACGAGCGGCTCAACCTGCCCGGGCACACGGTGCAGATCACGCTGCAGGGCGTGCAGCGGATCATCGTCGAGGGCCTCGCGCAGAACGACCCGTACCCGGTCGCGATCATCCGCGAGGCGCGCGAGGCGCCGGTGGCGGACGCCGCGGGCAAGGAACTCATCACGCGGATCATCGCGGCGGCCGAGTCGCTGGCCGACCTGGCCGAGCGCATCCCGCACGACGCGCCGTCCATCCTGCGCATGAACGTGGCGGACCCGGGGCGCTTTGCCGACCTGGCCGCGACGAACCTCGGCTTCCGCATCGCCGACCGCGACGAGGTGCTGCAGCGGCTGGACGTGGAGCAGCGCCTGCGGTTCGTGCTCTCGCGGCTGGAGCGCGAGGTGGGCCGGGCGCGCGTGCTCGAGGACGTGAAGAAGCAGACCGAGATCAAGATCGAGGAGCACCAGCGCGAGTTCTACCTGCGCCAGCAGCTTCGCGCGATCCAGGCCGAGCTGGGCGAGTCCGACCCGAACGAGAAGGACGCGCTGGACCTGCTCAAGCGCCTCGAGGAAGCCGAGCTGCCGGAGAAGGCGCTGGCCGAGGCGAAGCGCGAGGTGGAGCGGCTGCGGCTGCTCTCGCCGGCGTCGAGCGAATACCAGGTGGTGCGCACGTACCTGGACTGGCTGCTCGCGCTGCCGTGGAGCCGGTCCACGGGGCACACGGAGATCGAGCTGCAGAAGGTGCAGGCCGCGCTCGATGCGCGGCACTACGGGCTGGAGGAGGCCAAGGAGCGCATCCTGGAATTCCTGGCCGTGCGGAAGCTGCGCGGCGGCCAGTCCAACGGCCCGATCCTCTGCTTCGTCGGGCCGCCGGGCACCGGCAAGACGTCGCTGGGCGAGGCGATCGGCTCGGCCATCGGGCGGCCCTGCTACCGCATCTCGGTGGGCGGCGTGCGCGACGAGGCGGAGATCCGCGGGCATCGGCGCACGTACGTCGGGTCCATGCCGGGGCTGCTGCTCCAGGCGTTCCGGCGGGTGCAGGTGAACGACCCGATCCTGATGATCGACGAGATCGACAAGATGTCAGGAGGCGGGCCGTCGGGCGATCCGGCCGCGGCGATGCTCGAGGTGCTGGACCCGATGCAGAACCACGCGTTCACGGACCATTACCTGAACCTGCCGTTCGACCTCTCGCGCACGCTGTTCATCTGCACCGCGAACAACCTGTTCGACATCCCGGGCCCCCTGCGCGACCGCATGGAGGTCATCAAGATCGCGGGCTACACGGTGGAGGAGAAAGTCGAGATCGCGTGGCGCTACCTGATCCCGCGGCTGCTCGAGGACCACGGGCTCACCGAACACGACCTGCAGTTCACCGACGAGTCGCTGACGTTCGTGTCCAACCGTTACTCGCGCGAGGCGGGGCTGCGCAACTTCGAGCGGCACCTGGCGTCCATCATGCGCAAGCGTGCGCGTCGCAAGGCGGACGGCGAGGAGGGCGCGTGGATCATTGACGAGGCGCGCGTGGAGGAGCTGCTCGGCATCCCGCACTACACCATGGAGCCGGCCGAGCAGGCGCCGGAGGT
>DASZRI010000245.1:0-25065 GCA_035549215.1 Gemmatimonadaceae bacterium
CGAAATGCCCGGGTGAAGGCCGGGCTGAGGGTGGGCGCCTTCTCCTTCTGCTCGAAGGAGTAGACGCCCGTCCGGCTTGGATGCCGGGCTTCGTAGGCGGCGAGCCCCGCGGGCATCATGCGCCCGGTCGCGATGAGCCGCTCGACATGCGTGACGTTCACGCGACTCCAGATGCTGCGCGGCTTGCGCGGCGTGAAGCGGATGGAGAAGCTGACCTCGTCCAGGCTGCGCCGTACGCCGTCGATCCAGCCGAAGCAGAGCGCCTCGTCCAGCGCCTGCGCATAGCCGATGCCGAGGTGCAGCGCGCGCGTCTTGTACAGGCGGACGACGAGCTCCGTCGCGGTCGCGTGGTTGGCCTCGAGCCAGCGTCGGAATGCGTCCGGAGTAGGGAAGGCGCGGGGGTTCGGCATTGGTCGGCGGGGCGTGCGTGGCGGCGGCGCCGCTTGCGATGCGCTCAAGTGTGCGCGATGCTCATGCCGACTGCAACCGACACGACATGACGGCCCTCACCGTGGGAACGGCACACGCCGAAGCAGGCACGAAGGCCTCCGGATTCATTGACGTCCCCGCCGCAGCCGATCCGGGCACGCGCATCCCGGTCACGATCGTGACCGGGGTGCGAAGCGGGCCCGTCCTCGCGCTGATCGCCGGCACCCATGGGTCCGAACCATCGCCGATCCTGGCGTTGCAACGCGTGCGCGCGGAGCTGGATCCGCAGGCACTCGCGGGCACGGTGATCCTCGTGCAGGTCGCGAACGTGCCGTCATTCCAGGAGCGCACGATCTACCGTGGGCCGTGGGACCGCAAGAACCTGAACCGCGTGTTCCCGGGAAAGGCCGACGGCACGGCGTCCGAGCGCATCGCGCACGCGATCACCACGCAGGTGATCGATCAGTGCGACTACCTGGTGGACATGCACTCCGGCGACGGGAACGAGGACCTGCGCCCGTACTCGTACTGGAATGCGCTGGGTGCGGAACCAAGGGTCGACGCCGTTGCGCGCGAGATGGCACTGGCGTTCGGGCTCGACCATATCGTGATCGACCGCGGGCGGCCGCGCGACCGCACCGCCTCGGTGTTCTGCTCAAACACGGCGCACGTGCGCGGCAAGCCGGCGGTGACCACCGAAGCGGGCGGGCTCGGCGTCCCGACCGACGACATGGTGGAACTCAACGTCCGCGGCGCATGGCGTACGCTGCGATACCTGAAGATGGTGGACGGGGCGGTGGAGCTCGTGGAACGGCCACGCTGGATCGAGCCGTCGGAAGTGCTCACGAGCCCCGCGACGGGCCTCTGGTATCCTGCGGTGCGCTCCGACCAGCATGTGGCGCAGGGTGCCCTGCTCGGGCGGCTGACCGACTACTTCGGAGAGCAAATCGCGGAGGTTCGCTCGCCGCTTGGCGGCGTCGTGCTCTACGTCGTTGCGTCGCCGGCGATGGGGGAGGGCGAGCCGGTCGCGATGGTCGGCACGATCGCGTGACGATTCAGCGACGCCCTTGCTGCGGCGGCAGGTCGAGCGGCGTCGCGCCGGCCCACATCAGGTGCGCGATGGTGCCGACCCGGAGGCCGTCCGCCCGCCCGGCGAAGTAGCGGCCGTTGAGTTCCTCGCCGCTCACGTCCTGCGCGGCGGCGAAGCCAAGTGAGCAAAGCTCCATCATGAGCGTGATCGGGTTGAAGCCGTCGGTCCATGGCTCGCCCGCCGCGTTCACGCGCGCGGCCAGCGCGTCGTACACCGCGCGCTGGGAGTCCGTGAGCAGGTCGCGCGAGAGCGAGTAGTCAAACACCACGCCGCCCGCCCGCCGAGTGGCGCGCGCGATGAATGCAAGTGTCCCGAAGATCGCCGGGCGCGTGAGATACTGCGTGACGCCGAGCCAGGAGAAGAACGCGCCGGCGTCCAGGTCGAACCCGGCACGCGCCAGCTCGTCCGGCAGCGAATCGTGCTCGAAGTTGACGGGCACGAAGCTGAGCTCGGCGGGAATCGCGATGCCGGCTTCCCGCAACCGCTGGCGCTTCCAGGCCTGCGTGGCGGGGTGATCCACTTCCCAGACGCGGAGCGGTGTCTCGCGATCCGTGTTGCGGTACGCGAACGTGTCGAGTCCGGCGCCAAGGATGACGCACTGGCGGACACCGGTTGCGCGGAGCGCGGCGAGCTGCTCTTCCGCGAACCGGGCGCGCGCCGCCATGAAGGCGCGCAGGAACGGCGCGAGTGGTCCACGCTCGAATTGCGAAGGATCCGCGCGCAGTGCGGCCGCCGTCTCCGCGCCGAGGATAGGGAGCGCGACAGGGTCGTCGAGCACCGGCGGGTGGTCCAGCAGCTGGTGCGCCGCGCGTCGGATCGCCACGCGGTGTGCCGTATGGCTGTGTCGGTCAGGTTTCATGTGCTGGAGGGCAGCGCGCCCGGCGCGCAGGAATCGGTCATGCAAGGGCGCCCGGTCGAAGGGGAAGACTACCCGGCGATTTCGTATTCGCTCCGCGTCAGGCCAATCGACGGGGTGCGCGTGGAAACATGCCGCAGCTTGGCGTCGTGCGGCAGCGGACCGGAGCAGCCGCCATGCGGGATGGGCTGGCTTCGGGGGTCACGACGTCGGCCGCCGCGCGGCCAGGCGGTCGATCTCGACGTTGCCAAGGATGCGCTGGTCGCTGCCGTTCACCGCGGCCTCGATCATCGCGCGGCCGACGTTGACGGACGTGGTGACGAACCCGGGCGCGAATCGCCGGAACACCGGAGACAGTGGCCGGAGGATATCATAGAAGACGCGGTACAGCGCGGTCCGCGAGCGCACGCCGCGCATCGGCACGATCATGCCCGGGCGGAACATGTACGCGCCGCGGAACGGCATGGCGAGCAGGGCATTCTCGGTCGCGCCCTTCACGCGTGCCCACATGATGCGGCCGCGCTCGGTGCTGTCCGCCCCTTGCCCGGAGATGAAGCAGAACGCGGCCTGCGGGCTGGCGGCAAGGATCGCCTTGGCTGCGGCGACCGCGAGGTCGTACGTGAGATGACGGTATCGCGCCTCATCCATGCCGGCGGAAGACACGCCGAGGCAGAACAGGCAGGCGCCGGCATCGGCGAACTCGCGCTGGATGGACGAGTAGTCCAGGAAGTCCTGGTGCAGGATCTCGCGCAGCTTCGGATGGGTGACGCCGCAGCTCGAGCGCCCGACGGCGACGACCTGCGTGATGCGCGGCTCGTCCAGGCACTCCAGGAGCACGCCGCGCCCGACCATGCCGGTGGCGCCGAAGAGGATGACCTTCATAGGCGGAATAGACTATCCTTCTTTCTTCGCATTCACGCAACCACGTCCCGGAGTCCTGTGTCGTTCTCGTCCCTCAAGCTGCACGCCGACCTGCTGCGCGGCATCAAGGAGCTGGGCTTCGCCCGCCCGACGCCCATCCAGTCCGACGCCATTCCCCCCGCACTCGAGGGCCGCGACGTGCTGGCTTGCGCGGCGACCGGCAGCGGCAAGACGGTGGCGTTCCTGCTCCCGATCCTGCACAAGCTGCTCGACAAGAAGCGTGGGGTGACGCGCGTGCTCATCGTGACGCCGACGCGCGAGCTGGCGGCGCAGATCCTCCAGGATTTCGAGGAGCTCGCCGTGCATACGCCGCTCACGGGTGCGGCGATCTTCGGCGGTGTCGGGATGGGGCCGCAGGAGCACGCGTTCCGCAGCGGCGTGGACGTCATGATCGCGACGCCGGGGCGCCTGCTCGACCACCTGAAGCTGCCGTACGCGAACCTGGACAAGGTCGAGTTCCTGGTGCTGGACGAGGCCGATCGCATGCTGGACATGGGCTTCCTGCCCGACATCCGGCGGCTGCTCGCCCAAGTGCCGAAGAGGCGCCAGACGCTGTTCTTCAGCGCCACGATGCCGGCGCCCATCCTCACGCTCACGCGCGAGCTGCTCCACGACCCGGTGACGATCAACCTCGAGCGCAAGGCCGCGCCGGCCGCGGGCATCACGCAGGCGGTGTACCCGGTGGCCCAGGAGCTGAAGCCGCACCTGCTGCTCGCGCTGCTCGAGCGCGGCATCATGCACGAGGCGCTCGTCTTCACGCGCACGAAGCACCGCGCCAATCGCCTGTGGGAGTTCCTCGAGAAGCGCGGCATCAGCGTGGCGCGCATCCACGGCAACCGCTCGCAGGCACAGCGCACGGACGCGCTGGACGGCTTCAAGGCGGGCCGCTACCGCGTGCTCGTCGCCACCGACATTGCCGCCCGCGGCATTGACGTCGAGGCGCTGGGCCACGTGGTGAACTTCGACGTGCCCGCGCTGTCCGAGGACTACATCCACCGCGTGGGACGCACGGCGCGCGCCGAGATGACGGGCGAGGCGTTCACATTCCTCGCCCCGGACGAAGGCGACGACCTGCGTGCCATCGAGCGCGCGATCGGCAAGGCGCTGCCGCGCGTGACGCTGCCCGACTTCGACTACAACGCAAGGCCGGACACGAAGCTCGAGATCCCGCTCGCGGAGCGCATCGCGGCCATCCGCGCACGCAAGGCGGAGGAGCGGGCACGCGCCAAGGCCAAGGCCGAGCGTGCGGCGGCGCGGCAGTCCGGTGCAGCAGCGGCACCGGCACCGGCCAGGCCGAAGCATGCTGCGCCGGCGGGCAAGTCCCACGCGTCGCACGCGGCGGCGGATGCATCGTCGACTGCGGCCGGCGGAAAGCGTCGCCGGCGTCGTCGCGGTGGGCGCGGACAGAACAGCGCGCCGGGCGGCGATCGCCCGGGGAACGGAGCGCGTGGCGGCGATCGCCCGACTGGCAGCGGGCGCCCGCGGCGGCGCGGCGACAGCCCGTACGCGGACTGACGCCGCCGGCGATCAGGTCCCCGCGACCCCGAGCTTCTTGCGCACGAGCGGCTTCACGTACGCCGCCGGCGGGTTGTGCGCGGTGGCCAGGTCGTACGCCTTGCGATAGAGCTCGTTCGCCTTCGCGGCATCCCCCTTCTTCTCGTACGTCATGGCGAGCAGGCACGTCATGAAGGGGTCGTTCTCGTTGCCCTTCATGGCGAGCGCCTGCGTGAACTGCGCTTCCGCGCGGTCCATGTCGCCCGTGTACAGCGCGACATAACCCACCAGGTACGGGAAGAAGCGCTCCTGCTGTGCGCGCATCGCCGTGTCGCTGTCGAGCGCGCGGCGCGCGGCGGCCACCTGCCGCTCCGCCTCTGCGCGATTGCCGCGACGCGCGGCGATGCGCCCCAGCGCGTGCGCCAGCCGGAAGTCCCACAGGCTGCGCGGGTGCGTGCGCGGCTCCGGCTCGCGGTTGCCGAGCTCCGTACCCATGCGGTACCAGCGTTCCGCGGCATCCAGGTCGCCGGCGTCGATGCAGACGCGCGCACCTTCATTGGCCATCTCGCCTTCCTGGTAGAACGCGTTCTGCGGCTCGGCCTGTTCGCGCGTCTTCCAGTAGTCGATCACCATCTGCTCGTACTTGAGCGTGTTCACGCAGTCGCCGTCGAATGCGTACGACATGGCCATCGCGCGCTGCGCATTCGCCCTGGCCAGCGGCTGGCTGGCCGTGTCGATGATGGACTGGATGATCGTGCGCGCCTGCGCGGTCCTGCCCTGCAGGTCGAGCTGCACGGCGTCACGCATGGGCCCGGACATGCGGCCGCCCTGCGCCAGGAGACGGGGAGGCATTGCCGCCGTCGCGGCAACGAGGACAAGCGATGACACGGTGCGCAGGCGCGCGTTGAGGATCGGCACGGCAACCTCCCGGACGGAAGACCACGGCGGTGCGTACCGGCCACCCGAGCCCGCGCACCGGCCACTGCCGGAAAGTTGAGCGTCACCCGAGTTTCCGCACAAGGGACGTCCCGCCGCGATCCCTTCCCGCCACGCGGTCCTCGGCGCACATTCCCCCGCGCTGCACCGACCCACCTGTCCCGGAGGCCCGAAGTGTTGCGTCGTTTCCTTGCCCCGCTCGCCTTGCTCGCATTCGCGCTCCCTGCGCAGGCCCAGAAGCCGGTATGGCCGGACGAAGGCCCGATGCATTGGGCGCCGCGCCCGACCACGGCCGACATCACCGCGAACGACCTTCGGACGCGACTCTACCAGTTTGCCGACGACTCCATGCAGGGCCGCCTCATTGGCGCGCCGGGCAACTACAAGGGCACGGCGTACATCGCGAGCGAGTTCAAGCGCCTCGGACTCAAGCCGGCTGGCGAGAACGGCACGTACTTCCAGGACATGCCGTACGGCCCCGGCGGCTTTGACCGCGACGCGTCGCGGCTGAGCATCGGGCAGGCGACGCTCACGCCGGGCAAGGACTGGATTCCCTTCACCCCTGCCGCCGCGATGGGCACGGGCGGGGACGCCAGCCTGGCGGGTGCGCCCGTGGTGTTCGCGGGGCGCTACGGCGACACCACCGTCCACTTGGACGCCTCGCAGTTCCGCGGCAAGGTGGTCGTGTTCCTCGGCGGGCCGTCCATGGGTCGCGGGGCTGGAGCCGCCGCGGCAACGCCACCGCGCTGCGACTCCGTGCCCAATCGCTTTGGCGCCGAGGCTGCCATCGCGCTGGAGGCGCAGCAGCGCGACAACGCCGCTCGGAATCCGCGTGCCGCAGCGACGGGCCGTGGCCCGGTGCGCGACCTGCGGGCGCGCGAGGCCGGCGCCGCCGCAGTGCTGTACGTGAACCTCGATGAGATGGCGCCGGCGGCCGTGACCGCGGCGTTCGAGCCGCGCGGCATGATGAAGCCGGAACTCCCGGCGGGCTTGCCGGGCGCGGCCGTCATCTCGCGCGCAGCGGCCGAGCGCCTGTTCGGCAAGCCGGTCGATCAGCTCGCCGTCGGCACCGAGGGCGCGGCGATCAGCGGCCGGTGGTCGTTCACATGGCACCAGTCGACCACGCCGGCCCGCAACGTCATCGCCATCATGCCGGGCTCGGACCCGGCGCGCGCCGGCGAGTACGTGCTCGTGAGCGCGCACAACGACCACGTCGGGTTCAACCACACGCCGGTGGACCATGATTCGCTGCGCGCGGTGAACATGGTCACGCGGCGCCAGGGCGCCAACGATCCCGTCTGCCGGCCGACGCCGGAGCAGCAGCACCGCATCGACTCGCTCATCGCGCGGGCGCGCAGCATCCGCCCGGCGCGCCGCGACTCGATCTTCAACGGGGCGGACGACGACGGGTCGGGCACCGTGATCCTGCTCGAGATCGCCGAGAAGTTCGCGCACGAGCATCCGGCGCGCTCGATCATCTTCGTCTCGCATGAGGGCGAGGAAGCGGGCCTCCTGGGCTCGGCCTGGTTCACCAGCCACCCGACCATCCCGCTCGATTCGATCGTCGCCGCGCACAACATGGACATGGAAGCCAAGGGGCGCGTGGACCAGGTGATGTTCGGCGGGCCGACGTCCATCCAGATCCTCGGCGCGCGGCGCCTGTCGCGCGAGTTCGGCGACATCATCGACTCGGTGAACGCGGTGCGGCCAGTGGTCATGGCGATCGACCGCTCGTGGGACGTGCCGGCCAACCCGCTCAACCGCTTCTGCCGCAGCGACCAGGTGAACTATGTCCACCACAACGTGCCGGTGGCGTACTTCTCCACCGGGTACGCCGAGGACTACCACCAGGTGACGGACGAGCCGCAGTACGCCGACTACGACCACATGGCCAGGATCGGCGGCTTTATCCACGACGTGATGATGGCGATCGCCGAACGGAAGGACCGTCCGGCGATCGCAGGGCCCGACCCGAACTACCCGCAGTGCCGCTGATGCAGGGTCACTGCCCGGGGTGGTACGTCCGCTCCGTGTGCCCCTTGAGCTGCGACGGGTAGAAGTACACGTCGCGCAGGTTGCCCGTGGCGTAACGCCCGGCCTCGTCGTTGAAATGCGGCGAGGCCGGGTTTCCGCTTTCGCCCCCCGCAGTCACCGCACGCGCGCGTACGCTGTCGCCGAACTCCACCACCGCGACAAAGCTGTTGCCGCTGGTTCCGTACCACTTCTTCGTGTTGGGGTATGCGCGCGCACCGAATGACGCCAGCGAACCCCAGCGGGACGACGTGAACCCCACCGGGATGCTGGGCTTCGTGTCGTCAAAGCTGGATTCGATGTCGTCGTTGATGCGCTGGAAGCGATTGATGTCGCCCCACGGCGTCTTCCACGTGCCGAAGTCGGCGGCGAGCTTGTCCGACGCGGCGGCCAGCGCGCCGACGAGCTGCTGCGGCGTGGCATGCGTGGCGACGTAGTCGTCGGCCGGCATCCCGGCGCGGCGCGCTTCCGCGGCAACGCGGCGGGCGGCTTCCTCGCCCCAGAACACGGCGAGAGACGTCGGCACGGAGCTCACGCCCCAGCGGTAGTCCCACCCGCGCAGCATGGCGACCTGGTCGGCCACCCTGGCGCGCAGCGGGTCGTCGGCCGGCAGCGCGTCGTAGCCCTTGAGGAGCGCGGGGATCAGCCGCTCGAAGGCGGGCAGGTAGCTGTCGAACGCGGCGGCGATCAGCGTCGCCATCGTGAAGTCATGCTTGCCCGGCAGCACGCGAAGCGCGTGGTAGCCGCGCGGCGACTCCTCGGTGCCGGTTTCCACGTACTTCGGGAAATCGGCCTGCTTCGGGCTGCTCGGCCCCGCCGCGGACCACGGCCAGTTGTTGGAGTTGTACAGCCATCCGCTCTTCGGGTTCAGCAGGTGCGGCGTCTCGGCCACCGACAGCACGCCGTGATAGTCCGTCGCGGGATTGCTGCCGTCCACCGGCTTCGTCCAGTCGAAGCTCGTGTCACGCCGCGGAATGTAGTTCGAGTGGAAGTACGCGATGTTCCCCTTCGAGTCCGCGAAGATCGTGTTGTTCGACGAATTCGTGTGCAGGTCCAGGATCTTGCGGAACGCGGCGTAGTCCCTGGCCTTGGTGCGCGAGTACGACTGCACGAGCGCGTTGACGTGCGACTTCATGAGGCTCACCGTCACCCACTGGTCGCCCGCCTTCCGCACGACGGGGCCGTGCTGCGTGTAGTAGACCGTGAACGTCTTGCGGCCCATCCCCGCATCGGTCCTGTACGGGATCGTGACCTCGGCGGACGTCACCGGCAGCTCCTTGTCGCCATGGCGGTAGAAGTACCGGCCGTCGCGCTGCGTGATCGTCTCCAGGAACTCGTCGATGTTGTCCACGCCGCTCGACGTGTGCATCCATCCGGCGGTGGGGTTGAACCCCTGGTAGATGAAGAACTGCCCCCACGTGACAGCGCCGTACGCGTCGAGCCCCTCGTCGCTGGACATCTGCAGCTCGGAGCGGAAGTAGAACGACGTGTGCGGGTTGATCCACAGCAGCGCGTGATGGTCGCGCGTGTTGGACGGTGCGATGGCGATGCCGTTCGAGCCTGTAGGCTCCGGCGGGGCGCCGTCGTCCTCGGCGGGCCCGGGGGGCGCGGGGATCGCGGCCGGGCCGGTGCCGTAGAATGCGGCGAGCTGGTTGACGTTGATCCGCTCGATGTCGCCGCCGATGCTTCCTTCCGTGAACGACAGCGCCATCCACGGCTCGAAGCGCGTGATCACGCCCGGCTTCACGTCGGGGTGCGTGTACAGGTAGTTGTTGAGCCCGTCGGCGAAAGCGTCCATCTGCTTCCGGAGCCACGCGGGGCTCTTCGCATACTCCGCCTTGAGCGAGTCCGTGTTGATGAACAGCCGCATGCGCAGGTCGCGATAGACCGCGCCCTCGCCTTCGGCCTGCGCCATCCAGCCGAGCGCGTTCAGGTAGTTGGTCTCGACACGGTTGAAGTCGTCCTCGGCCTGCGCGTACTCCATGCCGAACACCGCGTCGGCGTCGGTCCTTCCGTGGACGTGGGCGATGCCCCAGTCGTCGCGGACGATGGTGACGTCCTGCGCCTCGCGCTTCCAGCGGGCGACGTCCTGGGCATGGAGTGGCAGCGCGGCGGCGGACAGGAGGGCCGCCGCGACGATGAGGGGAAGCGGCTTCATGGGACGGATCATGGCGGGGAAGGGGAAGCGGGGTCAACGTACCGTCGGCAAACTTGCCCCCGGGACCGGCCCGGGTCCAGCCGCAGGCGCATCGCCGCCGCAGGGGCGCGCGGACAACAATCGCCCTTGTACGGATTCTACAAGATCACGCATCAACATTCGACAAGCCGGAGCCCAGGCGGTATGGTGTGCGCATTCACGCCTGCGAGGAGAACGAATGAGCGGGGTCCGAGTGCTGGTCGGGACGCGCAAGGGCGCGTTCATCTTCACGTCCGATGGCAAGCGCACGAAGTGGGAGATCAGCGGCCCGCACTTTCCGGGCTGGGAGATCTACCATGTGAAGGGTTCGCCGCTGAACCCGGACCGCATCTACGCCTCGCAGTGCAGCGGATGGTTCGGGCAGCTCATCCAGCGGTCCGATGACGGCGGCAAGACCTGGGAGCCGGTGGGCAACCAGTTCACCTACGACGGCGTCCCCGGCACGCACCAGTGGTACGACGGCACGCCGCATCCGTGGGAGTTCAAGCGCGTGTGGCACCTGGAACCGTCGCGCACCGACGCCGAGGCGGTGTACGCCGGCGTGGAAGACGCGGCGCTCTTCCATTCCACGGACGGCGGCACGTCGTGGCAGGAGCTGTCCGGCCTGCGCGGACACGGCTCCGGGCCCAAGTGGGCGCCGGGCGCGGGCGGCATGTGCCTGCACACGATCATGCAGGACCCGTCCAACCCGCAGCGCATGTACATCGCCATCTCGGCGGCGGGCGCCTTCCGCACCGACGACGGCGGCAAGACGTGGACGCCGATCAACCGCGGGTTGAACTCCAACTACATCCCCGATCCCAACGCCGAGGTGGGCCACTGCGTGCACCACCTGGCCATGCACCCATCGCGCCCCAGCACGCTGTTCATGCAGAAGCACTGGGACGTGATGCGCAGCGACAACGCGGGCGACCTGTGGACCGAGGTGAGCGGCAACCTGCCCACCGACTTCGGGTTCGTGATCGACGTGCACGCCCACGAGCCGGAGACGATCTACGTGGTGCCCATCAAGAGTGACGCCGAGCATTACGTGCACGAGGGCAAGCTGCGCGTGTATCGCAGCCGCACCGGCGGCAATGAGTGGGAAGCCCTGACCCGGGGGCTGCCGCAGGAGAACTGCTACGTCAACGTGCTGCGCGACGCCATGGCCGTGGACGCGCTCGACAAGTGCGGCGTGTACTTCGGCACGACCGGCGGCCAGGTCTACGCGTCCAACGACGCGGGCGACAGCTGGACGGCCATCGCCGAGCACCTGCCGGCGGTGCTCTCGGTGGAAGTGCAGACGCTGCCATGATTCGCGTGGTGCTGCCGGGCCCGCTCTGCGCCATCGCGCGTGTCGAGCGCGAGCTGGAGTTCGACGTGCCGGGCCCGGTCACGCAGCGTCGCGTGCTGGATGCGCTGGAGCAGCGCTTTCCGGTGCTGCGCGGCACGATCCGCGACCACGTCACGCAGCAGCGACGGCCGTTCGTGCGCTTCTTTGCGTGCGAGCAGGACCTGTCACTGGATTCACCCGACGCGCCGCTGCCCGATGCCGTGGCGCAGGGGCGGGAGCCGTTCCTCGTGGTCGGGGCGACAGCGGGCGGCTAGGAGGCCGGCAGCTTCGCCGCACGCTCGAGCAGCAATGCCTGCTCGCGTGCGTTCCTGGTGAGGGACGCGGCCCGCGCCAGCTCGGCGCGGGCTTCGTCGTTCCGCCCCAGGCGAGCGAGGAAATCCGCGCGCACGCTCGGCAGCAGGTGGTAGCGGTCCAGCGCGCCGTCCTCGCACAGGCGCTCCACGATTTCCAGCCCGGCCGCCGGGCCGAACGCCATGCCAACCGCCACCGCGCGGTTGAGTTCCACCACCGGAGACGGGCTGAGCTGCGCGAGTGCGTCGTACAAGGCGGCAATGCGAACCCAATCGGTCTCCGCAGCGGTTCGTGCGCGCGCATGGCACGCCGCAATCGCGGCCTGCATCGCGTACGGACCATACGCGCCTCCAAGCGACTCGGCGCGCGCCAGCGCCGCCAGTCCGCGGCGGATGTGCAGCTGGTCCCACTTCGAGCGGTCCTGGTCCATGAGCAGCACCGGATCGCCAGAAGCCGTCACGCGGGCCCGCAGCCGCGACGCCTGGATCTCCATCAGTGCCACGAGTCCGTGGACCTCGGCCTCATGAGGCATCAACTCGGCCAGGATGCGCCCGAGGCGCAGCGCATCCTCGCACAGCACCGGGCGCATCCACGCGTCGCCCTCGGTGGCCGCATAACCTTCGTTGAAGATCAGGTACACCACCCCGAGCACGGACGAGAGGCGCGTGGCAAGCTCCGCGCCGCGAGGAACCTCGAATGGCACGCGCGCCTCGGCCAGCGTGCGCTTGGCACGCACGATGCGCTGCGCGATCGTCGCTTCCGGCACGAAGAAGGCGCGCGCAATCTCGCCCGTGGTGAGCCCGCCGAGCAGGCGCAGCGTGAGGGCGACGCGTGCCGGCGTGGAGAGCACCGGGTGGCAGGTCATGAACATGAGGCGCAGCACGTCGTCACCCACCGGGTCGTCCAGGGCATCGATCAGCGCGCCCTCCGCCGACTCGACCCCCGCGTCCATCTCGCGGCCCAGCACGGCGTGCTTGTCGTCCACGCGCTGCGCGCGGCGCAGGTGATCGATCGCGCGATTCCTGGCGGCGGCCATCAGCCACGCACCGGGATTGCGCGGCACGCCCGACTCCGGCCATTGCTCCAGCGCGGCGAGCAGCGCGTCCTGTGCCAGGTCCTCGGCGAGCCCGACGTCATGCACCAGGCGCACGAGCCCGCCCACCAGCCGCGCGGACTCGATGCGCCAGACGGCCTCGATGGCCTGATGCGTGTCCGATGCGCCCACGCGCCCTACCCGCGCGGCCTGGCCATCGCTTCGCCCACGCGCCGGTGATGTTCCACGGCGGGGCTCTCGCCGAACTCCTCCATGCCGAAGAGTGGGCGCACCTCGATGTGGGTGTCCTTGTCCGGCCCGTGCGGTGCCGGGGCACGACGCGCCCACTCGATCGCCTCCTCGCGCGACTTCACCTCGATCAGCCAGTAGCCCGCGATCAGCTCCTTGGCCTCGGTGAACGGCCCGTCAACGGTCGTGACCTTGCCCCCAGAGAAATGCACGCGCGCGCCGCGCACACTGGGCGTCAACCCGGCCGCGTCCAGCAGCACGCCCGCCCTCACCAGTTCCTCGTTGTAGCGGGCCATCGCGGCGATCAGCTCTTCGCCGGGCATGACGCCGGCTTCCGTATCCGGATTGGCCTTGACGATCAGCATGACCTTCATTGTTGCGTCTCCTCTCGCGTGGGTCCGATTGGCCGCGCGGGCCGGCACGGCGGGGCGCCTTCGCTCCACCAGTGCGTCGAACCAGCCGCGCCGGAATCGACAGCGGACCCGCCAGTGCCCGCTAGCCCCGCCCCAGCGTCCTCAGTCCGCGCCGCACCCAGTCGGCGAGTTCGGGGTCGTCCGCGATCGCGTCCGCGGACACGACTACCCACGTGCCCATCGCGCCGCCGTCGCCCGGGCGGAAGGGTTCGACGCCCGGCGCGGCGAGCGCCGCCGCGTACTCGTCGGGCGGGCACTTCACGATGATTCCCTCGCCCCAGACGATCACGAACGTCCGCTTGCCCACCAGGAAGCCGCGCCCGCTGAACACGTTCTTCTGGCGAATGCCGCGCTCGCCCATGGAAGCCAGCGCGTCGGCGACGCGGGCGGCGAGGCCGGGATCGTAGGCCACGGGAATGTCCCTCGTGTGGTGCGGGTTACTCGGTGAGGTGATATTACACCACAGCTTCACTGTTCAGGAGCACCACCCATGTCCGATGCCACGCGCGACCAGGCGGTCGCTGCAGTTCCCACTGGCCGGCGCCCTGCGGGGCGCGGCCCCCGCGAGTGGGCCCGGGCCTTCACCGGCTTCTACCCGCCGCTTGCCGAAGACCTGGCCCAGCTCGACCCCATCGCGCGGTTCCTCTACTCCGCGCGCAGCGTCATCCTCGTCATCTCGTTCCAGGCCGCGCTGCTCGCCGGCCTGCTCGCGCTCACCGATCGCCAGTTCGCGCTGCTGCCGTTCGCCCTCGTGCTGCTCGGCTACGTGGTGCTGCACGCGATCAGCAACCTCTCCAACGACTACTTCGGCGCGAAGCGCGGCCATGACACCGCCGACTCGCCGCGCCGCCGCTACACGGTCCATCCGCTGCTCAGCGGCGCGGTGAGCGCCCGGCTGCTCGTCACGGGGCTGCTCATCCTTGTCGCGATTGCCGGCGCCATCGGCGTGTACTTCATCACGCTGCGCGGATGGCCGGCGGTGTGGCTCACGGCGGCGGGCGCGCTGCTGCTCTGGTCGTACGACGCGGCGCCGCGCGCGCTCAAGGAACTCGGGCTCGGCGAGGTCGCCGCGTTCGTGGTGTGGGGCCCGCTGATGGTCGCCGGCGGCTACTACGTGATCACGGGGCACTGGTCCCCGGCCGCGCTGCTCGCGTCGGTGCCGTACGGGCTCGGCGTGATGTCCATCCTCGTCGGCAAGCACATCGACCAGCGGAAGTTCGACGAAGGCAAGCACCAGCGCACGCTGCCCGTGGTCCTCGGCGAACGCCGCGCGCGGGTGTTCAACCGCGCCTCGGTGATCGCGATGTACGTGGTGATCGCCATTGGCATCGCGGCGGGATCGCTCACGCCGTTCGCGCTGCTCGTGGTGTTCGCGGCGCCGCGGGGGCTGCGCGCCGTGCGCGTGATGTCCGCGCCCGCGCCCAAGGAGCCGCCGCCGGGCTACATCGGCTGGCCGCTCTGGTACCATCGCGTGTGCCTGGTGCACAACCGCGCGTTCGGCTGGCTCTACGTGCTGGGACTCGCCGCGGGCGCCGCGTTCCCGGGCATCCGGCTGTAGCTCCGCGCGATCATGCGCACGCAAGGCGAAGCGGGGGCGCCGGATTCCGGCGCCCCCGCTCCCGTCTTCAGTCGAGTGCGTTGGCCGGTGGCAGCACGCGCTCCAGGACCTTGGCCGAGTTGAGCACGCCGGGCACGCCGCCGCCGGGGTGCGTGCCGGCGCCCACGAAGTAGAGCCCCTGCACGTCCTCGGACCGGTTGTGATACCGGAACCACGCCGATTGGCGCAGGATCGGCTCCGGGCCGAACGCCGCGCCGTCCACCGAGCGCAGGTCATGCTCGAATTCGCGCGGCGTGAGCGTGAGCCGCGTGGTGATGGACGCACCCAGCCCGGGCAGCAGCCGCTGCTCGAGGTGCTCGAGGATCCGGTCAAAGTAGCCGTCGCCCACGCGCGTCCAGTCCACGCCGCTGCGGTTGTTCGGCACCGGCGACAGCACGTAGAACGTCTCGCATCCCGGCGGCGCCAGCGACGCGTCGGTGCGCGTGGGCGCGTGCAGGTAGAGCGAGAAATCGTCGGGCAGCACCTTGCGCCGGAAGATGTCGTCCAGCAGGCCGTGGTAGCGCTTGCCGAGCACGATCGTGTGGTGCACCAGCTCTGGCCACGTGCGCGTGGCGCCGAAGTAGCCGACGAACAGGCTCATGGACTGCCGCACGCGGCGGACGCGCCCGTCGGTGTTCACCGACCGCGCCGACGCGGGGAGCATGCGCGAGTACACGAACGACGGATCGGCGTTCGCGACCACGACCTCCGCGTCGATCTTCTCGCCGCTGGCGGTGCGGACGCCCACCGTGTGCCCGTCGCGCACCAGGATCTCCTCGACCGGGGTCGAGAGGCGCACGTCCACGTCCAGGTCGCCGAGCAGCTTCACGAGTGCGGCGACGATGGCGCCGGTTCCGCCGCGCGCGAAGTGCACGCCCCACTTCCGCTCCAACCAGTGGATCAGCAGGTAGATGGAAGTGGTGTCGTATGGATTGCCGCCCACGAGCAGCGGCTCGAAGGTGAAGGCGCGACGCAGCCGCTCGTCGTGGATGTAGCGCGACACGAGCCCGTGCACGGTGCGGTAGCTCTCCAGCCGCATCATGTCGGGCAGCACGCGCATCATGTCGGCCAGCCGGTCGAACGGCTGGTCGGCCAGCTTCGTGTACCCGACGTTGAAGATCTCCTCGGCGTGCCTGGCCAGCCGGCGGTAGCCGTCCACGTCGCGCTTGTCGAACTGCGCCACCTGTGCGAGCAGGCGCTCCTCGTCGCCCACGTAGTCGAACTGCGTGCCGTCGTGGAACAGGATGCGGTAGAACGGGTCCACCGGCACCAGCTCCACGTAGTCGCGCATGTCGCGCCCCGCGAGCGTGAACAGCTCGCGCAGCAGGTACGGCGCGGTGATCACCGTCGGCCCGGCGTCGAAGGTGAAGCCGTCCTTCCGGAAGACGCGCGCGCGTCCGCCCGGCTGATCCAGCGCCTCGAGCACCTGCACGTCGTAGCCGCGGCAGCGCAGGCGCACGGCGGCGGCGAGTCCCCCGAAGCCGGTGCCGATGACGACGGCACGCGGCGCGCGACGCCGGCTCATTGTCCCGCCTGCAGCGCAGGGCCGCGGCGATCCTTCAGCGCGCGCATCCAGTCGCGGAAGCTCGTGTAGTCGCCGAGCACGTTCACGCCGAGCTTCTCGGCGTCGCGCAGGTGCGCAACGGCGCTGCCCCCGGCAGCGAGCGGAAGGTCCGGTGGCAGGGCTTCGCGGAGCTTGTGCAGCTCGCGGCGCAGCACGGGTGCCGGGATCGGCCCGATCGCACTCAGCACCACGCCCTCGGCCAACGTCAGCCGAGCAGCCGCAGCGATGTCGTCGGCCGGGAGGTCAGGTCCAAGATAAGTGACGCGCCAGCCGTCTCCGGCGGCGATTACACCCGCCAGCATCGCGCCAAACTCGTGACGGAATCCCGCCGGTGTGGCGATCAGCAGGCCTGGGGCGCCCGGCGGAACCGGGAGCGCGTCCATGAGCCAGCTCAGGACGCGACGGATCGCCACGGAGAGCACGTGCTCATGGGCCGGCCGGATCTCGCCCTTCTCCCACAGGTGGCCGACCTCGTGCAGGAGCGGCACGGCCATCGTTTCGACGAACTGCACCGGGCTCAGGGCGACCACGGCGCGCATGAGGATCGTGTGGACCGCGTTCCCGTCCAGCCGCTGGATGGCGTCCAGGCAGGCCAGGTAGTCCGCGACCGTCTCACCGGTGGGCACCGGCGGCGCGAGCTGCGGCGCGGGCGCAGGCACCGGCGGCGCGGAACGTGCGTCCTCGCTCACGAGGTCCCGCAGCTCCTCGAGTGAGAGCGTCGCGACATGTCCCACGCGGCGTCCCGCGGCCAGCGCCTGCTGGATGAGCTCGAGACGCTCGACGTCGGCATCGGAGTAGAGGCGTTCGCCGCCGGCGCTCCGGCCCGGCTGGACGATGCCATACCGGCGCTCCCAGGCGCGGAGGACGTGCGCGGAGAGCCCCGTGCGGCGGGACACGACGCCGATGGAGTGTCTGGGGCGCTCTTCCGGAGTGGTCTGATCAGCCATCTGTCTATCAGGACGGTTTACGTTCTGTCTAACGTCTGTCAAACTACAACGACCCTTGCGGCTTGACAAGAATATAGACAAGACTTAGACATAAGCAACGGCTGGTTGGACGAAACCTGTACGACAAGCCTGTACGCAACTCCACGGGACCCGGAGGCCCCGCCCAATGGCTGCAACGCAATCCCCGCAGTACGCCGATCGGGCCATGCCTTTGACGAGTGAGTCAATCGCGGCCCGGCTTCCGGATGCCGCCCTCGCCCTGCTCGCTGCCTTCACCGGCTTCGTGCTCTTCGGCTTCGCCGTCTTCGCGCTGCACCCCGAGCGCATCGCGGCGGTGCCGGGTGCCGCGGAGTTCTCGGTCACGGCGTTCCGGCTGCTCCCCGCGGCACACATCTGGATTGCCGCCGTCGCGCTGTTCGCCGCGCTCGCCTGGCGCGCTGGCGCGCGCTGGGCGCCGGCCTTCCTTGCGGTGTACGCGATCAGCCTGACCAGCGAGCTGCTCGGCACGGGCTACGGCATTCCTTTCGGCCCCTACCACTACAGCCCGCTGCTCGGGGTCGAGTGGCTGGGTCGAGTGCCGATCGTGATCCCGCTCAGCTGGTTCGCGATGGCCGCGCCGTCGTACGCACTCGCGCGCGCGGCGCTCGGCAAGGCGGCGCGGTGGTGGACAGTCATTCCCTTCGGCTCGCTGCTGCTCACGGCGTGGGACCTGAGCCTCGATCCCGCGATGAGCCACGCGACCAGGTACTGGGTGTGGGGCGCGACCGGCGTGTACTACGGCATGCCGTGGTCCAACCTGCTCGGCTGGTTCCTCACCGGCGTCGCGCTGATGATCGCGCTGGCGGCGCTCGGCGCCGATCGCTGGGCGACGCGCGTGCCCGTGCGCTGGATGGCGGCGTACTACCTGGTGACGCTCGCGCTGCCGCTCGGCATGTGCGCGGCTGCGGGGCTCTGGCTCGCCGTCGCGGTATCGGTGCTCGCGCTCGGTGCGGCGTTCGCGATCGCCGTGCGCACCGGCGCGTACCGTCGTGGCATGGGGGTGGCATGACCAGCGCCCTTGCCCTGCGGCTTCCCGCCGACGGTGACGCGATGCGCCACCTGGCGCGCAACAGCCGCTCGTTCCGGCTGGCCACGCGCTTCCTGCCCCTTGCCGAATCGGAGAAGGTGGCACGCGTGTATGCCTTCTGCCGAGTGACCGACGACCTGGCCGACCAGCCGGATCCCGACCGTCGTCCCGAGGAGATGCTCGACGAGTGGCTCTCGCTGTCGCAGCACGCGTACGAGGGCGGTGTCACCGGGCTCGCGCTGCTCGACCGGACGATGCGCGAGATGGCCGACGCCGGCGTGCCGTTCACGTACGTGGAGCAGCTCGTGGCCGGCATGCGCATGGACCTGCGCGGCACGCGCTACGTGCTGATGACGGAACTGCAGACGTACACGTATCGCGTGGCGTCGGTGGTCGGGCTGTGGATCACGGAGCTCTCGGGCATGCACGACCGCCAGGTGCTGGCGCATGCCTCGCGCATGGGCCACGCGATGCAGCTGACCAACATCCTGCGCGACGTGGGCGAGGACTGGGCGCTGGGTCGCCTGTACCTGCCCGCGGAAGTGCTGCATCGCTACGGGCTGGACGCAAGAGCGATCGGCGCGATGTACGAGGGGCGCCGCGAGATCGACGACATGTATCGCGCGCTGACCGAGCACCTGATGGACGTCGCATCTGCGGAGTACCGCGCGGCATTCCCGTGGATCACGGAGCTGCCGCCGTTCCTGCAGCGCTCGGTGGCGATCGCCGCGCGCGTGTACGAAGGGATCCACGACGCCATTCGCCGCAACGCGTACGACAACCTGCACCGCCGCGCCGTCACGACGCCCGACCAGAAGCTGCTGCTCGTCGCGCGTGCGCTGCGCGACCTGTCGCGCGCCCGGCGGGCACGCACGCACGCGATCGGCTCCATGCTGCGGACGCCGGCGCATCCGGCGCCCAAACTCACCCTCTCAGTCACATCGCAGGCTCACAGTGGATAACCAACTGCAGCGCGCCAGCTGGGCGGCATTCAACCTGCCCTTCCGTCCGTGGATGCGGCGCCGCGTCCGGATCCGGATCGCCGGCCTTCCCAAGGACCTGCCCGCGGACCAGCCCGTGATGCTCGTCGCCAACCACGTGAGCTGGTGGGATGGCTTCGTGCTGCGCGAGGTGCAGCAGCAGCTGCGTCCGTCGGCCACCTTCTCGGTGCCGATGCTGCAGCGCGAGCTGGCCAGGCATCCCTACTTCAAGCTGCTGGGCGCGGTGCCTATTGACGGCAGCTCGCCCAAGACGGTGGCGCGCGCGGTGCGCACCATGGAGTCGCGGATCAAGGACGACCCGTCGTCGGTAATCGCGTACTTCCCGCAGGGGGAGATCCGCCCGTCGTTCGCGCGGCCGCTCGGCTTCCGTCGCGGGCTCGAGCTGTTCGCGTCGCACCTGGCGCCGCTCACGATCCTGCCCGTGGCGCTGCACATGGAAGCGCTGAACGCTGCGTCGCCAACGATCTTTGCCGTGGCCGGCCAGCCGATGCCCGTGGACCAGGTCGGCGTCCGCCACGACGCGGTGCAGGCCGAGCTGGAGCGCGTGCTCGACATCCTGCTGATCGCGCTCGACCTGCTCGGCGAGCGGATCGAGCGCATCTGGCCGGCGCCGTTCGAGCCGGCTCCGGCGTCAGCCGCCAGCCGACTTGCCGCGGGTTGAGATCCCGAACGGCATGTAGAGCGGGCAGGTGCCCACGGCGCTGGTGAGCAGGAAGACCACCGCCAGCACGCAGAGGACGATCGCGGTCACGCCGCTGATGCGTCCCGTGACGTAAAGCGCCGCGATCGCGATTGCGATCACCGTGCGGATCAGGCGGTCCGCGCTGCCCATGTTCTTCATCATCGCAGGCTCCTCGGAGTGTGGGGTGGCACCGACTGTCACCCCCCACGCTACGAGCGTTGGCTCAGGGAAACAACAGGAGTTTTCCCCACAGCGCCGGCCGGCCCCGGGCGCTCGCGCCCAGGGGCGGGTACCCGGGGCGGCTACCGCCAGCGGGCGCGAATGCGCACGGTGCGCTCGAGTTCGTCGGCGTACTGCAGCACCTTCTGCCGCAGGTCGGTGGGCAGGTTCGGATGGTCGTCCAGGTACTGGTGCACCACTGCCACCGCGGCGGGCGTCGTCTGCCCGTTCATGAATGCGCCGAGCCACGAGCCGAGGAAGAAGATGCGGCGGTTGGCCTGGATGTACGGCAGCGAATCGAGTGCCGGGCGCAGGTAGGGGAGCGTGAGCTGTTCATGCTCGATCGCGTTGAACGCGCCAAGGCTGCCGCTCGCCCAGTCTTCGTTGAGCGACTTGTCTGCAAACCAGCGCCGGAAGTACTCGGCCTTGGTGGCGGAATCGCCGCGAGCGGCGCCGGCGATGAACGCGCGCCGGCGGCCGTCGGGCGTGGTGTCGCGCGCGGCCTGCGTGGCAAGCGCGGCGCTGGCCCCGGGATCGCCGAGCACCAGCAGGCGATCGACCACGCTCCAGCGCGTGGGATCACGCACCGGTTCGCCGGCGGCGGAATCCGCCGTGAGCAGCGACTTCAGGTGTGCGACCCCCTCGGGTGAGGCCGCGAGTCCCGTGAACGAGGTGAGCGCGGCGCGGCGGACGCCGTACGCGCGCGACGTGTCGTTCGCGAGCTGCCACAGCGTCCGTTCGGCCCCAGCGCGAATGGACGCGGCGCGCGCCGGCGAGAGGTACGCGTCAATGTCGCGCCCCAGGCGGCCCAGCAGCACGGGCACGATCTGCTCATCGTGCTCGTACGGAAGCTCGGCGAGCACGAGGTTCGCGTAGCGCACGGGATCGAGCCGCGTGTCGCGCACCTGGTCCCACAGCGCGCCCCACAGCATCGCACGCAGCAGCCCGTCGTGCACGTCGCGCAGCGCACCGTGCTCCAGCGCCGTCACGCTGGCCGTGTCGAGCAGCGAGAGGAAGTAGCCCTGGTCGTCGGCGTTGGGGAACACGAAGCGCGGCGCGGGTTGCCCGCGCGCGGCCGGCACGTCGGTGACGAGCCCCGTGAGCGCCACGGGAATCTTCACCGCCGGCGCGGCGCCGTATGCGAGCAGCACCTGCGTGCGCATCGGCCACGCCGCGGCGCCGGAGAGCGCGGGCTGCGCCGGGTGCTGCACGAGCTCCAGCGATGCGATGCGACCGTCGCGCACGCTGACGCGCGTCTCGACGATCGGCATTCCGGGGCGCAGCATGAAGTTCCGGCCGAACGCGTCGAGCGGGTTCCCGCTGGCCCCCGCGGCCTGCTTCGCGTCCGCAGGCGATGTCGTGGTCCACGCCGAGCCCACGGCGCCGAGCAGGTCCTGCCAGGTGGCGTTGGCGTAGGCGTGCGCGGCCAGGAAGTTGCGCAGGCCGAGCTGGAACGCCGGCTCGCCCACGAGGTAGTTGAGCTGCTTGAGCACGCTCGGCGCCTTGTTGTACACGATGGCGCCATACGCACTCTTGGCCTGGTCCAGGTTGCCCATTGCCTGCCAGAGCGGCGTGGTGCCCATGGTCTGGTCCACGCCGTAGGCGGACGGCTTGTTCGACTGGTAGAAGGTCTTCCACGCCTCGCTGTTCGGCTCGAGGTCGTTGAGGGCCTTGGCCGCCATGTAGGTGGCGAAGCCTTCCTTGAGCCACAGGTCGTCGAACCAGCGCATCGTTACCAGGTCGCCGAACCACTGGTGCGCCGTCTCGTGCAGGATGGTGGAGAAGCGGCCGAGCCGGCGGCTGAGCGTGGGGCGCTCGCGGAAGATGAAGCTGTCCTCGTTGTACATCACGACGCCGGGGTGCTCCATGCCGCCGAACGGGAAGGCCGGCGCGAGGAGCATGTCGAACTTCTCGAACGGATACGGGCGGGCGAAATACCGCTCCATCCAGTCCAGCGCGCGCTGCTGCAGCGCGAGCATGGAGTCGGGGTCGGCCTCGTGCGCGCGCGAGTGGCGGATGTACACGTGCACCGTGCGCCCGTGCACCGTGGACGTGAAGCGCGACCACGGGCCTGCGGCAAAGGCGATGAGGTACGTGGGAAGCGGCTTCGTCTCGGTGAAGTGGTTCGTGACGCGATCGCCGGTCGTGTCGGAGTGCGCGACCGAGCCATTCGCAAGCGCCGTCCATGCGATGGGGAAGGTGAGGGCGAAGGTGACCCGAGCCTTGAGGTCAGGCTGGTCGAAGCAGGGAAAGAGCTGGTTCGCGTCCGCGGGCACGAGCAGCGTGTAGAGGTAGTCGCTGCGGTCTACCGGGTCGTGGACGCGGATGATGCTGGCGCCGGTGGGCGCGATCTCCGACACGAAGGAGAGGGCGACAGCGTTCTGGCCGGCGCGCAGCATCCGCGCCGGAATGCGGATGTGGTTGCCGTTGAAGTCGGGCGTCGCGGCGGTGCCGTTCACGGTCATGGCGCGCA
Organism: Gemmatimonadaceae bacterium; assembly: GCA_035549215.1. Lineage (GTDB taxonomy): Bacteria > Gemmatimonadota > Gemmatimonadetes > Gemmatimonadales > Gemmatimonadaceae > JAGWRI01. The sequence continues at coordinate 22,823 of DASZRI010000245.1, forward strand.
GGCGCCTCCCGCGGAAGTCCAGGATGGCGTCGTCGCCACCCGATCGCGTGAAGCGGACGGTGACGGTGCCGATCGCGCTGTCGGGAGACGTGACGTCGAGCGCGAGGTCGTAGCGGACGTCGCGCACGGTGCCCGCGCGCCACGTGGCGAGCTCGTGCGAGACGCCGTGCCCCATGTAGGCGGCAAGCGGGTCGGTGGCGTGCTGCTGTGCCGCGGCTGGGCGTGCGGCCGAGAGCAGCGCGGCAAGGGCAGGGATTGCGGCCGCGGCGAGGCGCGTCGCACGGGCAAGGGGAGGAATGCGCATGGCTTGAGTTTCCAGCGGAGTGCCAGGTCGAGTCGAAGAATTGCGCGATGCCCGTGGATGGCGAGTATTCGGCGCGCGCATGTCGTTGCGCAGCCCGGCCTGGGGTTGCTAGAGCAGCGTTGGGTTGCGGCGCCACACCGCCCACGTGAGCGCGGTGGCGAACGTCACCCAGGCCAGGTACGGGACGAGCAGCGCGCCGGCCAGCGGGCGCACCGTCCAGAACACGCGGATGGTGCATGCCACGAGCACCCAGAGGACGAGGATCTCCGCGAACGCCGCGCCGCCCATGCGCCAGCGGAAGAAGATCCACGTCCACAGCGAATTGAAGGCGAGCTGCAACACGTAGAGCGCAATCGCGGGGCGCGCGCCCGGCCACCCCGCGCCGCGCACGACGAGCCACGCGCCGGTGGCCATGAGCGCGTAGAGCACGGTCCACACGGGGCCGAACACCGTCGGCGGTGGCGCCCAGGCGGGCCGCACGAGCTGGCGGTAGAAGTCGGGCGCGGTGATGGATGCCACCGCGCCAATGGACGCGGCCGCCGCCGTGATCACGACGAGGAGGAGCAACGCGCGGAGATGCATGGCTACTTTCGCCCCGTGCGCCTGGCCGCCTGCGCCCAGTACGTGAACTCGGGTTCGTAGCAGACGCTCTCGAGGTCCGCCACGCGATCTCGCATGAACGCCTGCGCGTCGGCGATCGCCTGGTTGTAGATCGCCGGGCCTGCCTCGCGCACGATGAAGTCCAGCAGCAGGTCGGCCTGCAGGTCGCCAATGTCCAGGTCGAGCTGCTCGGCGACGTACCGCTGGATGGATGCCTTGAGCTGCCTGGTCGCGTCCGGTGAGAGCGTGATGGACATGTCAGCGGGGGCCGAACAGGGTGCCGTGCACCCAGGCCTTTGCGATCGCACCCTGCGGCCACGTGCGACCGTCGAGGCTCACGGCCACCGCGCCCGTGCGCTCATCGCGGAAGTTCCTGTCCAGCGACAACGCGCCGGTCTTCGGGTCCACGTTCACGACGAGCACGTAGCCCATGCCATCGCCCGTGAGGACGACGCGGCTCGCCGCACGGTCTGCGGCCAGCCAGTGCGGCATCGCGAACTTCGGGTCGAGCACGAGGCGCGAGACCTCCACCGGCTTGTCGGGGTTGGTGATGTCCAGCGTGATGAGGCCGCGAATGTGCCCCACCGTCTGCACGAGATAGTGCCCGATGATCACCGGCACGGAGCAATAGCCGGCCATCGTGGTGTCATACGGGAAGGTGTGCACCAGCCGCACCTGCGGGTTCGGGGTCTGCACGCCCGTGAGGTGGTAGAGCCCGCAGTTGAAGGTGTTCACGTACATCGAGCCGTCGGGCAGCAGGCGCGGTTCCGCCGGAAACCGGTTGTACGTGGCGCCCTTGGGGACCGGAAGCTCGATCGTCTTCAGCAGGCGCAACTGCGAAAGGCTCCACACCTGGATCTGCGTGGTGACGACACTGTCGGCGCGCGCCTTGGTCCATGAACCCGGGGGCATCTTTGCCCACGCCGCAGTGGGCATTTCAGTGATCGTCACGACGGCGCGATCGTGCGCGGGGTCCACGTCCAGGCTGTAGGGCCACGCGTGCGTGGAATCCAGGCCCGGGCCAACGGCACTCGCGCTCCTGATGTACCGGCCGTGTTCGTCGATCTCGACGAGCCCGCCGGGCGGACGATACGCGCGCCCGGCACCCTGGAAGGTGCCGAGCAGGTGCCCATTGGGCAGGCGGACGAAGCTGTGCGGGAACGAGTACGGGCCTTCCGAATCGAAGTGCCCGACCAGGCGCGGCGCGGTCGGCTTGCGCAGGTCGAACAGGAACGTGGTGCCGGCGGCAAAGCCGTTAGCGAGCAGCATGCCGTCGGCGGGGAACTCGTACTCGGTGTGGTGCGGCATCGTGCCCACCATGCCGACCGGCAGGGTGGCA
>DASZRI010000246.1:0-2583 GCA_035549215.1 Gemmatimonadaceae bacterium
GGTGGCCGCGGACCGGGCGGCGGTCGCGGCGAGGGTGGCCGTGACGGTGGCCGTGGCGGCCGCGGCGGCGAGCCGCGCGGCGAGCGGGGCGAGGGCAGCGATCTCGTCGAGAACGTGATTGCCATCAACCGCGTGGCCAAGGTCGTGAAGGGTGGCCGCCGGTTCTCCTTCAACGCGCTGGTCGCCGTGGGCGACGGGCAGGGGAAGGTGGGCTTCGCGTCGGGCAAGGCGAACGAGGTGTCCGAGGCGGTGCGCAAGGCCGTTGAGGCGGCGCGCCGCAAGATGGTGCAGGTGCCGCTGACGGGCGCGACGATCCCCCATGAGGTGATCGGCGAGCACGGCGCGGGCCGCGTGCTGATGAAGCCGGCGGCGCCCGGCGCCGGCGTGATCGCCGGCGGTGCGGTGCGCGCGGTGATGGAGTGCGCGGGCATCTCCGACATCCTGACGAAGAGCCTGGGGTCGACGAACCCGCACAACATGGTGCGGGCGGCCATGGACGGGCTGCGCCGCCTGACGACGGTGGAGCAGATCGCGCGCGAGCGCGGGGTGGAGGTGTCCTCCCTGCCGTATCGCTCGCGGGCCAAGGCGAAGGAGGCCGTCTAATGCCGCGGACATTCGTGTGGCACCGCACGCGCGGGCCGCAGAAGACCGAGAAGAACGAGCTCACGACGGGCAAGGTGCGCATCCGCCAGGTGCGCAGCGCGATCGGCCATTCGTGGCGGATGCGCCTGACGCTCGAGTCGCTGGGCCTCAAGCACCACCAGGCGGAGGTGATCCACCAGGATTCGCCGGCGCTGCGTGGACAGATCAAGAAGGTGCGCCACCTGGTCGAAGTGACCCCGGTGAAGGAGTGAGGACGTGAGCGAGAACGAGAAGATCGGCCTGCACAACCTGAGCCCGGCGCCGGCGTCGCACCGCAATCGCAAGCGGTTGGGACGTGGCCCCGGCTCGGGCACGGGCAAGACGTCGGGCAAGGGCCACAAGGGCATCAAGGCGCGCGCGGGCCATCACGGCCCGGGCGGCGGCAAGCCGCATTTCGAGGGCGGCCAGATGCCGCTCACGCGCCGGCTGCCCAAGCGCGGCTTCACCAACCCGTTCCGCGTCGAGGCGCAGATCGTGCGCCTGGACGACCTGGCCAAGGTGCCGGCGGGCACGGAGATCACGACCGAGTCGCTGGTCGCGGCGGGGCTCATCCGCGCGAACAAGGGCCCGGCCAAGCTGCTGGCGAACGGCGAGATCGCGCAGGCGGTGACGGTGCGCGGGATCAAGGTGAGCGCCGGCGCCCGGGAAAAGATTGTCGCGGCCGGAGGCCGCGTCGAGGAGTAACATGGCGCAGACGAACCCGGCCGCGGCGGTCCAGAACCTGTTCCGGACGCCCGAGCTGAAGGAGAAGATCCTGTTCACGCTGCTGTGCCTGCTGATCTACCGGGTCGGCGCGCACGTGACGGCACCGGGCGTGAACCCCGTCGCGTTGATCAACTACTTCCAGAACCAGGGGACCAGCAATGGGCTCCTGGGGCTGTTCAACCTGTTCACGGGCGGCTCGCTGGAGCGGGCCACCGTGTTCGCGCTGGGCATCATGCCGTACATCTCGTCCAGCATCTTCGTGCAGATCGCGGGGGCGCTCATCCCCCAGGTCGAGAAGATGCAGAAGGACGAGGAGGGCCGGAAGCAGCTCGAGCAGTGGACGCGGTACGGCACGGTGGCGCTCGCGATCGTGCAGGCGTGGGGCTTCGCGCTCTTCGTCGAGAGCATGCAGGGCGTGGTGGCCAACCCCGGCTTCGCGTTCAACCTCGAGATGACGTTCTTCCTCACCACGGGCGCGGTGTTCGTGATGTGGCTGGGCGAGCAGATCACCGAGAACGGCATCGGCAACGGCGCCAGCCTCATGATCTTCTTCTCGATCGTCGAGCGCATCTGGCCCGGCATCTGGCAGACGTTCAAGTTCCTCAGCACGGGCGCGATCGGCGCGTTCTCGCTCCTGGTGCTGCTGGTCATCATGGTGGCCGTCGTGGCCGCCGTGGTGCTGGTGACGCTGGGCGCGCGCAAGGTGCTGATCCAGATCCCGCAGCGCACGATGGCCCGCGGCCGCATGCGCGAGGCGTCGCGCAGCTACATCCCGCTGCGCCTCAACGCGTCGGGCGTGATGCCGATCGTGTTCGCGCAGTCGGTGATCGTCGTCCCGGCCGCCATGGCGCAGTTCCTGGGCAACCAGCGGCTGCGTGACTTCGCGGACTACTTCCAGCCGACGTCGTGGCTGTACTACGTGTCGTTCGGCGTCCTGATCCTGTTCTTCACCTACTTCTACACGTCCATCATCTTCAACCCGGTGGACCTGGCGGAGAACCTGAAGAAGCAGGGCGGGTTCATCCCGGGCGTGAAGCCGGGCGCGAAGACGGCCGAGTACATCGACGACGTCATGGGCAAGATCACGCTCCCGGGCGCGATCTTCCTGACGGCGGTGGCGATCCTCCCGATCTGGCTGACGAACCTGATCAACGTCCCGTTCGCGTTCGGCGGCACGTCGCTGCTGATCGTGGTGGGCGTGGCGCTCGACACGCTGCAGCAGATGCAGCAGCACCT
>DASZRI010000247.1:0-5811 GCA_035549215.1 Gemmatimonadaceae bacterium
CCGGGGCCCTCTCATTTGCTGCGACCGTCCGCTACGCGGCGAGCCGCTGGCCGCAGGACGCGCAGAACTGTGCGCCGGCCTCGGTGGCTGGTGCGCCGCACGTCGCGCATGCGCCCGGCAGGAATCGTCCGCAGCTCGAGCAGTACGCAGCGTCGGGCTCCGGACGCGGCCCGCACACGGGACACGCACCGTGCGACGCGCGATACGCGCGCACGGCGGCCTCGATCGCGTCGTCGGTCGGGAGCGCGCCCGCCTCGACGACGGCCGAAACCGCCGCGATCCCAGCGGCACCGGCCTGCTCCGCGCGCATGGCCTGGAGCGCGCGTCCGGTGTACTCCGCCTTGAGCTGGGCGTAATCCGCCTCGGAGAGCTTGCCCGTGGCGCGGTCGAACTCGATCTCACGCAACGCGGCAACCGCGATCTCCTTCTCGCCGAGCTGCGCCACGGCCGCCGACACCTTGCGCGGGCGTACGACGCGGACACGCTCCGGGAAGAACAGCGGATACAGCACGAAGGCGAGCGCGCCGAGGGCGAGCACTGTGCCAAGCAGCAGTGCGGGGTTCACTCGTCCCTCCGCACGGCGTCATCGAGCCGCGCCAGTTCATCCGGGGTGGCCTGCACGCCGGCGGGCGCCGACGGGGCGACGGCAGCCGCCCGTGCACCCCAGCGGCGGATGAGCGCGCCGATCAGGACGGCGCCCGCGCCCATGGCGAGGAACGGCGCCACGTAGCCCACGAGGTTGAACCCCTCACGCGTCGGCGCCATCAGCACGCGCTCGCCGTACACCTTCACGAATGCGTCGATGATCTCCTGCGCGCCGTAGCCCCCGGCGACCAGCGCCATCACGTCGCGGTGCATGGCGGGCGACACCTGGCACGAGAAGTCCGTCGTGCGGCAGGTGAAGACGTCGAGCGTGCACCCGCACTGGCACCGGATGCGGTGCTCCAGCGCGTCGCGCTCGTCGGGCGTCATGGACGGCCGCGCGTTCGGCTTGGGCGGGAGCACCACCGCGCGCGCCGCGGCCTGGTCCATGGCGAACAGGTTGCTGCTGTCCATCGCCATGGCGGCCTGCGTGTGCTCTCCCTGGCGCGCGCCTGGTTGCTGCGCCATCAGCACGCGCGTGCCCAGCGCCGCGGCGCCCGCCCCGGCGCCGACCGCCGCGAGGAACTGCCGCCGCGAGATCATGACGCGGCGCCCTCGTGCTGCGGCTCGAGCACCGACACGTAGCCGGCCTGCGCGCGCCGCCGCTCCGCCTGCGGCCACATCACGATCAGCCCGCCGATCGCCATGATGTACCCGCCGATCCACACCCACACCACCAGCGGGTTGAACGTCACGCGGATCTCGGCGACGTCGCCCCGCACGCCCGCCAGCACCACGTAGGTGTCGAGCTTGGGCGTCGTGCGGATGCCGACCTCGGTGGACGGCTCGAACGTCGGGTTGCCCTGGCTGTCCTTGTACTGCCGCTTTTCGCTCTTGATGAGTCCCTTGTACTCGCCGTCGCGCCAGGTGTCGAGGCTCACCGCGAGGACGTCGCGGTTGAGCGACTCGTAGCGCGAGATGCCCTGGCTCACGAAGCGCCAGTGGTGGCCGTACGGGTCGGTGACGGTGTACTCCTGCCCCGCCTGGAGGCTCACGTCGTGCTCCGTCTTGAACGCCAGCCCGGCGAAGGCCGCAAAGAGGAGCACGACGCCGACGTGCACGATGTAGCCGCCGTAGCGCCGGCGATTGCGGCCGATGAGCCGCACGAACGCCCTCGGGATGGACTCGCCGTGCATCGCGCGCCGCGCGCCGATGCCCTTGGCGAACTCCTGCACGATGGTGCCGGCCACGAACGCGGCGAGGATGTACGCCACCACCGCGTAGAAGTCGCGCATGCCGAGCGCGACGAGCAGCATGCCGGTCACGACGCCGACCAGGACCGGCATGGTGAACTGGCGCCGCAGGTTGGCCACCGACGCCTTGCGCCACGCGATGAGCGGGCCGACGCCCGTGAGCCCCAGCAGCAGCAGGCCGAGCGGCACGTTCACGGTGTTGAAGAAGGGCGGGCCGACCGTGATCTTGGAGCCCCGCACCCACTCGCTGATGATCGGGAACAGCGTGCCCCAGAGCACGGAGAACGCGATGCCGACCAGCACGAGGTTGTTGTACAGGAACGCGGCCTCACGGCTCACCATGCTTTCCAGCTCGGCCGTCGCCTTCAGGTCCCGGAGGCGCGTGGCGACCAGGTAGAGCGTGGCGCCGGTCGCGATGAAGAAGAACGTCGCGAACCAGCTCCCCACCGGCGACTGCGCAAAGGAGTGCACGCTTTCAATCACGCCGCTGCGCGTGATGAACGTGCCGAAGATCGCGAGCAGGAAGGTCATCACCACGAGCACGACGTTCCACTTGCGCAGCATGCCGCGCTTCTCCTGCACCATGATCGAGTGCAGGAACGCCGTGCCGGTGAGCCACGGCAGGAACGACGCGTTCTCCACCGGGTCCCACGCCCAGTACCCGCCCCAGCCCAGCTCGACGTACGCCCACCACATGCCCATCACGATGCCGACGGTCAGGAAGAACCACGATACCAGCGACCAGCGCCGCACGACGCCAAGCCACTCCGCGTCCAGCCGGCGCGTGACCAGCGCCGCGATGGCGAACGCGAACGGGATCGTGGTCGCCACGTAGCCCAGGTAGAGGTTCGGCGGATGGAACGCCATCCCCGGGTTCTGGAGCTGCGGGTTCATCCCCTTCCCGTCGAGCGGAAGGAAGTCCAGCCGCGCGTACGGGTTGGCCTTGATGCACGTGGTGAGCAGGAAGAACAGCAGGACGGTGGCCATCGTGCCGGTGGCCCACGGCATCAGCTCGCGGCTGCGACGCCGGTTGGCGTACACCGCCACCGCCGAGTACATCGAAAGGATGAGCGCCCAGAAGAGCATCGAGCCCTGCTGGCCGCCCCAGAATGCCGTGAAGGTGTACACCTTCGGCATGTTCGCGCTCGTGTGCGAAGCCACGTACTCGAGCGAGAAGTCGTTGGTGAGCAGCGCCGTCCAGAGGCCGGCCGAGGCCAGCACCACGGCGCCGAAGGTCACGTAGATCGCACGCTCGCCGCTCGCCACGAGGTCGCGGCGCCGCAGCGCCCCGCCTGCGAACGACACGGTCGCGCCCCATGCCGCCATCAGGAGCGCCACCCAGAGCGACAGTTCGCCGAGCAGGATCACGCGCCGGCCGCCGCTGCCTTGTATCCCGGCGTGTTGCGGTACTTGTCCGGCGCGTTCTCGTAGCGCGACGCGCACTTGGCCAGCAGCGTCGTCGCGCGGAAGGTGCCGTCCTGCCCCATGCGCCCCTCGACCACGACGTCCACGCCATCCGTGAACGTGTCGGGCGCGAGGCCGTGGTACACCACGGGGATCGTCTTTGCGCCGTCGGTCACCGTGAACGCATAGTCACGGCCGCCCGGAAAGCGCTGGATCGTCCCGGGCACCACGCGGGCGCCGACCTTCACGCCCACGTCGCGGAAGCTGGGATCGGCCACCAGCTTGGTCTCGAACTCGGTCGGGGTCAGGTAGTACTCACCCGTGGAACGGATGGACGTGGCCATGAGATAGCCGGCCGTCCCGAGCACCACGACGCCCCCGAGCAGGAACTTCGTTCTCGCCTTCATAGGTATCTCGAATATATACCGGCGGACCGCCCGTCACGATCCGGGCCGGGGTCCTTGTCGGACCTTTACGGCCCGTGGCGGAAGGCGATTCCCATGGTCACGCCCCCGACCGCGTCCCAGGCCAGGTCGCGCAGGCTGAACTCGCCGCCGCCGCGCCGGTCCATGACTTCCTTGCCGATGCCGGCGGCGGCGGTAGCCACGCTCGCCGCGAACAGGCTCTGCTGGCGGGTCGCCTGCACCCCGCGCATCATCGCGTACCCGCCCGTCTCGATGGCCGCGGAGGCGAGGAAGTGCTTCGCCTTGTCCGCGGCGAACCAGCGATCGCCCGAGCCGTGCTCCGGCCCTGGCCCGGGCCCCACGCACAACGTCCAGATGATCAGGAAGCCGCGCATCAGCCCTCGCCCGCGTCGCGCGCCCAGCCGAGCGTGGTGCGCATCGCGCGCTGCCAGCCGCGTCGCCACTGGGCCACCTGCTCTGCTGGCCGTCGCGGCGTGAACGCGGTCATCTGCTGGCGCGCCAGGAAGTGCTCGGCGTCGGACCACACGCCGGTCGCGATCCCGGCAAGCCCGGCCGCGCCGAACGCCGTCGTCTCCACGTTCTGCGGTCGCTCCACCGGCGTGCCGAGCACGTCGGCCTGGAACTGCATGAGCCAGTCGTTCTGCGACGCGCCGCCGTCCACGCGCAGCCGCTCGAAGGGCGCGCCGCCCGACGCGGACATTGCCTCCAGCACGTCGGCCGTCGCGTACGCCATCGCCTCGAGCGCGGCGCGCGCGAGGTGCGCACGCGTCGTGCCGCGCGTGAGCCCGACGATCGTCCCGCGCGCCGCCGGCTCCCACGCCGGCGCGCCGAGCCCCACGAGCGCCGGCACGAAGTACACGCCGTCGTTCGAGTCGAGCGACGCGGCCAGCGGCTCGGTCTCCGCCGCGGTGTGGACGATGCCGAGCCCGTCACGCAGCCACTGCACCGCCGCGCCCGCAATGAAGATCGACGCTTCCAGCGCGTACGCCGGCTGCCCCGCAGCGTCGCAGGCAACGGTGGCGACCAGTCCTTCGCCGGGCACGGGACACGCGGCGCCCGCGTTCAGCAGCACGAAGGCGCCCGTGCCGTAGGTGTTCTTGCCCTGCCCCGCGTGCCAGCACCCCTGCCCGAACAGCGCCGCCTGCTGGTCGCCGGCCACGCCGGCAATCGGCACGCGCGCCCCGAAGAACTCCGCCGACGCGACGCCGAAGTCGCCGCTCGACATGCGCACCTCCGGCAGCATCGAGCGCGGCACGCCGAACAGCGCACAGAGGTCGTTGCTCCACGCGCGGTCGTGGATGTCGTACAGCATGGTGCGCGACGCGTTGGTGTGGTCGGTGGCGTGGACGACGCCGCGCGTCAGCCGCCACACGAGCCACGCATCCACGGTGCCCGCGGCCAGCTCCTCGGCGCGGTGCGTCTCGAGCAGCCGGCGCTCCTTCACCAGCCACTCGAGCTTGGTGGCCGAGAAGTACGGGTCGATGACGAGGCCGGTGCGCTCGCGGATGAACGACGCCTGCGGCGCCAGCTCGGCGCAGCGCGCGGCGGTGCGCCGGTCCTGCCAGACGATTGCGTTGTACACCGGCCGCCCGGTGGCGCGCTCCCACACGACGATCGTCTCGCGCTGGTTGGTGATGCCGATCGCGTCGGGCACGACCCCGCCCGCGGCCTGCAGCGCCTCGCGCCCGGCCGCGATCGTCAGGTCGAAGAGCTCGTTGGCGTCGTGCTCCACCCAGCCGGGCCGCGGGAACCGCTGCGTGATCTCGCGGTAGCCGCGCCCCGCGATCCGCCCGTCCTCGGCGACCACGAGGCAGGTGACGCCCGTCGTGCCTTCATCGATGGCGAGGACGTGCTTCATGTGGTGGCGAAGTCGTAGGGTGGGCGGTGCACGCCGCGGTCGCTCACGATGGCGGTGACCAGCGCCGCCGGCGTCACGTCGAACGCCGGATTGTACACCGCGACGTCGCAGGGCGCCGTGAGGACGCCGAATCCACGGCGGATCTCGTCCGGGTCGCGCTGCTCGATGACGATCGCCTGGCCGTCGGCCGCGCCCGGATCGAACGTGGACGCGGGCGCCGCGACGTAGAACGGGATCCCGTGATGGTGCGCCGCGACCGCGAGCGCGTATGTGCCGATCTTGTTCGCCA
>DASZRI010000248.1:0-1705 GCA_035549215.1 Gemmatimonadaceae bacterium
ATCGGCTGTACGAGGCCCTGCAGGCGCGCGCCGCGCGTGCCTGCGACGCCGTGGTCGCGGTCTCGCGCCCGCTGCAGGAAGAGCTGCTGCGGCGCCACGTGAGCGCGAAGCAGTTGCACGTCGTCGCCAACGCGTGCGTCCCGCCGGTGGCCCCGCTGACGCGTCGCGAGGCGCGCCAGGCGCTGGGCATTCCCGCCGAGATCTGGACGATCGGGTGGATCGGCCGCCTGAGTGGCGAGAAGGGCGCGGACATCCTGTTCGACGCCCTCGACGGGCTGCCCGGGTTCATGTGGCAGGCCGTGATGGTTGGCGACGGACCGGAACGCGCGCGCCTGGAGTCCCGGGCCCGCGCGCGGCACCCGGACCGCACCTACTGGACCGGCGCGCTGCACGACGCGGCGCGCTACTTCGCGGCCTTCGACGTGATCGTCAACAGCTCCCGCACCGAGGGAACGCCCATCGTCCTGCTCGAGGCGATGGCGGCCGGCGTGCCGATCGTGGCCACGCGGGTCGGCGGCGTGCCCGACATCCTGGACGACACCACTTCATGGCTCGTGCCGCCGGCCCACCCCGCGGCCCTGGCGGCTGCTGTCGCTGATGCATTCCGGCAGCCAGGGCTCGCGGATCGGCGTGCACGAGCCGCCAGGCTTCGTTTCCAACGCGATCACGCGCCGCGCGAATGGGTGCATCGCTATCAGGCCGTCTACGGGGCGGCGCTGCGCCGGGCGAGGACGCGATGGTGATCGTCTTCTGGGTCGGCGTCGGCCTCTGGGCCTACGCGTACGCCGGGTATCCGGCGCTGCTCGCGCTGCTCCCGCGGCGCGCCGTGCCCCAATCCCCGCCGCACACGGACTGGCCGCTGCTCACGATCACGGTGCCGGTGCACAACGAGGCGTCGGTCATCGCGGACACGCTCGACGCGCTGATCGCCGTGGACTACCCGCCGGACCGCCGCCACATCCTGGTCGTGTCGGACGCGTCCACCGATGGCACCGACGCCATCGTGCAGCGCTACGCGGGCCAGGGCGTGGCGCTCTTCCGGCTGCCGGAGCGCCGCGGCAAGACCGCCGCGGAAAACGCGGCGCGCGCCCTGTTGCACGGCGACATCGTGATCAATACGGACGCCTCGGTGCGCGTGGACCCGGCCGCCATCAAGGCGCTGGTCCGCGCGCTGGATGACCCCACCGTCGGGGTTGCATCGGGACGCGACGTGAGCGTCTCACGGACGACGGCCTCCGGCAACGCGGGCGAGTCCACGTATGTGGGCTACGAGATGTTGGTGCGCGACCTGGAGACGCGTGCCGGCGGGATCGTCGGGGCGTCGGGGTGCCTGTACGCCATCCGCCGTGCACTGCACGCGCTGCCCGTGCCCGAGGCGCTGAGCCGCGACTTCTCATCGGCGCTCAATGCGCGGCTCCACGGGTTTCGCGCCGTCTCCGTGCCCTCGGCCCTCTGCTACGTTCCGCGCGGCGCCACGCTGCGGCAGGAGTACCGGCGCAAGGTCCGCACGATGGCCCGCGGGCTCGGCACGCTCTGGCACCGGCGCGCGCTGCTCGACCCGCTGCGGTACGGCGGCTTTGCGTGGATGCTGGCGAGCCACAAGCTGGTGCGGTGGCTGCTGCCCTGGGCAAGCGTCGCGATGGTGGTCGCGCTGGCGTTGCTCGCGTATCGGGTACGCCTCGCGCAGGCGGCGCTCGCGGGCGTG
>DASZRI010000249.1:0-1603 GCA_035549215.1 Gemmatimonadaceae bacterium
CGCGCATGGAGTCGTGCAGCGCCTGCGCACGCCCGGCGTCGAGCTCGCCCCGCTTCTCCAGCGTGGCCAGCAGGCCGGTGCCGATCGGCTTGGTGAGCACGAGCCGGTCGCCGGCGCGCGCGCCGGCGTTGGTGAGCAGCCGCGACGGGTGCGCGCGGCCGGTGACCGACAGCCCGTACTTGAGCTCCTCATCCACGATCGTGTGGCCGCCGACCACCAGGGCGCCGGCCTCGTGCACCTTGTCCTGCCCGCCGCGCAGGATCTCGCCCAGCACCTCGAGCGGGAGCTGACCGGACGGGAACCCGACGATGTTCAGCGCCGTGAGCGGCTCGCCGCCCATGGCATAGACGTCGGAAAGCGCGTTGGCGGCCGCGACCTGCCCGAACAGGTACGGGTCGTCCACGATCGGCGCGAAGAAGTCCACGGTCTGCACGAGCGCGAGATCAGGGGACAGCACAAAGACCCCCGCGTCGTCGAACGTCTCGCGGCCAACGATCAGCCGCGGGTCGGTGCGATGCGGGACACCCTGCAGTGCGCGCGTGAGGTCACCCGGACCCAGCTTGGCGGCTCAACCCGCGCAGCGGGCGAAGGCGGTCAGGCGGAACAGCTCGTCCCGGGTGTGCGACGTGGACATGGGGGCATCACTTCACGGCGACGATTGCCTCGATCTCCACGAGCACGTTGCGGGGGAGTCCCGCGACCTGCACGGTGGAGCGGGCCGGCCGCGCGTCGCCGAGCGCGCGGGCGTAGGCTTCGTTCACGCGGGGAAAGTCGTTCATGTCATGCAGGAATACCGTCGTCTTCACGACGTCGTTCCACGTGGCGCCCGCCGCGGTGATGACCGCCGTGAGGTTCGCCATCACGCGCTCGGTCTGCGCCACGACATCGCCCTGCACGACCTGGCCGGTGGCCGGATCGAGCGCGATCTGCCCGGCGGTGAACAGCAAGCCGTTCGCAAGGACGCCCTGCGAGTACGGGCCGATGGCCGCGGGAGCGCTGTCGGTGTGCACCATCTTCGGCATCAGGGAGTTCTCCTGGAGTGGGGCCGGCCTGGGCCGGCGACGTGGTGCTGCGAGGGGAACGGCCGGAACCTACTCAGCCGGCGTCGCCGATGGCCAGCCCGAACAGGCGCTCCGCGTTGCGGACCGTCGCGGCGCCGAGCGCGGCCGCGTCCACGCCACGGGCGTCGGCGACACGCGCCAGCGTGAGGCTGACCCACGCCGGCTCGTTGCGCTTGCCGCGGTGGGGCACCGGGGCGAGGTACGGGGCATCGGACTCGACGAGCAGTCGCTCCTCGGGCACGAGGCGGATGAGCGCGTCGTCCGCCCACTTCCTGAACGTGACGACGCCGCTGAACGACACGTACCAGCCGACGGCGAGCGCCGCCTCGGCCAGCGCGTGCGATCCCGTGTAGCAGTGGAGGACGCCACGCACGCCGGCGGCGCCCGCCTCCTGCACCATGGCGCGCGTGTCGTCCTCGGCCTCGCGCGTGTGCACGACGACCGGGCGGCCGAGGTCGCGGGCGAGCGCGAGCTGCGCGGCAAAGGCCCGGCGCTGCGCATCGCGCGGCGAGTGGTCGTAGTGGTAGTCCAGGCCGCACTCG
>DASZRI010000250.1:0-8041 GCA_035549215.1 Gemmatimonadaceae bacterium
CACCGGCGGCACGACCGCGGTGACGCGCGCCCGCTGCCGGCGCCGCACCCTGGGGGCACGCTCCCGCGTGTCCACCCTCAGCCCGTCGGCCCATGTTCACCGCCCGCGCCCTCCACAAGTCCTACGCCGCCGGCGTCACCGGATGCTCCGCGTCTGCGCGCGTCCTCGCCGGCCTCGACCTCGAGCTGCACCCCGGTGACGTCGTCGGCGTCACCGGCCCGCGCGCGTGCGGCAAGACGACGCTCCTGCGCTGCGTCGCCGGCCTCACGCGCCCCGATCGCGGTGCGCTGCACTGGGCCGACGACGCCCGACGGCCGCGCACGGTCGCCGTCGCCCCCGCCGCCTACCCGTTCGAGACGGTGCACGACGTCATCGCGCGCACCTGCGCCGACCCGCGCATCGATCCCGCCATCCTCGCCACCACCGTGGCCGCACTCTCGCTCGACGTCGTGCTCGGCACCGCGCAGTTCAACCTCACCACGTGCGAGCGCGCGCGGCTCGCGCTCGCCATCGGCCTGGCCGGCGTCGAGCCGCTGCTCGTCGTGGACGGCACCATCGACGCGATCGGCGCTGCCTGGCGCCCCGCCGTGCGCCTGCTGTTCGCCGCGCGCGCCGAGACCGGCGGCGCGATCCTCGCCGCCGGGCGCGACACGGATGCCCTCGCCGCCGTCGTCGCGCGCATCTTCACGCTCCACGCGGGGCGCCTGGTCCCCGATGCCGCCGCCGGCGCCGCACTCCCGGCGGCCTCCGTGGTGCGCGTGGCCGAGCCGGTGCCGGCCCGCGGAAGTCCGTTACATTAAAGGTCCCATGGCCAGAGCTGACGCCCCGTTCCGCCTCTACAACACGATGAGCCGCCAGGTGGAGGAGTTTTCCCCCGCCGACGGTGACACCGTGCGCTTCTACAGTTGCGGGCCCACCGTCTACAACCCGGCCCACCTCGGCAACTTCCGCACGTTCCTGTTCAATGACCTGCTGCGCCGCACCATCCGCCTGCGCGGGTGGAAGGTGCGGCAGGTCATGAACCTCACGGACGTGGACGACAAGATCATCCGTCGCGCCCGCGAGCAGGCGCTCGACATCCGGCAGATCACCGAGCCGGTCACCGAGGTCTTCCACCGCGATCGCGAGTATCTCCGCATCGAGGCGGCCGAGGCGTATCCCAAGGCGACGGAGTACATCCCGCAGATGATCGCGCTGGTGCAGCGGCTGGTGGACGCCGGCGTCGCGTACCAGGCGGAGGACGGGTCGGTGTACTTCGCCATCGCGCGGTTCCCGCAGTACGGCCGCCTCTCGCGGCTCGATACGCGCGAGATCAAGTCGGGCGCGCGCGTGGCGCAGGACGACTACGCCAAGGAGAACGCGCAGGACTTTGCGCTGTGGAAGGCCGCCAAGGACGAGGACGAGGCCGTCGGCGCGGCGTGGGACTCCCCGTGGGGCCGCGGCCGCCCGGGCTGGCACCTCGAGTGCTCCGCGATGGCCATGGACCTGCTTGGCGAGACGCTCGACATCCATACGGGTGGCATCGACCTGGTCTTCCCGCACCACGAGGACGAGATCGCGCAGTCGGAGGCCGCGACGCACAAGCCGTTCGCGCGCTGCTGGTGCCACGGTGCCTTCCTGCTCACCGACGGCGCCAAGATGGCCAAGCGCCTGGGCAACGTGAGCACGGTGAAGGAAATGCGCGAGGCGCGCGTGAGCGCGGCCGCCATCCGGCACTTCGTGTTCAACACGCACTACCGCAAGGAACTCAACCTCTCGGAGGATGCGCTCGAGGCGAGCGGCGAGGCGGTGCGTCGCGTCGGCGACTTTGCGGAGCGGCTGGCGTCAGCGGCGGGTGGCACGCCCGAGCTCGCGGCAGCGGCGTCGCAGGCCGTGGAGGCCTTCGAGGCCGCCCTGTTCGACGACCTGAACGCGCCGCGCGCGCTGGCCGCGCTGTTCACGTTCATCAACTCGGCCAACGCCGAGCTGGACCGCGGCGGCCAGGACTCGGCCGCGCTGGCGCTCGCGCGGCAGGCGTTCGCCCGCATGAACGGCGTGCTCGACATCATCCCGGACCGGACGGTGGCGGACCCGGAGCTGGCGGCGTGGGTCGAGGAGCGGCTTGCCGCCCGCAAGGCGGCCCGGCAGGCGCGTGATTTCGCCCGCGCTGATGCCATTCGCGCCGAGCTGACGGGGCGTGGGGTGGCGATCGAGGACACGCCCGGCGGGACGGTGTGGAAGGTGGTGGGCTGAGCCCGAAAACATCTGTAGCGGGCCGTGGGGCAGGGGCCCGGGATGTGGAGGGGCCGCTGGCCGGCCCCCGGGGAGCCCGAGACAGCTAAGTCACCGCCTCGGCTCAGCTTGACACTTGCGCGCGCGTCTGGTATTCTAAGAGTCTCGCGCAAAACGGCCGACTGCTGACGTAGCTCAATTGGCAGAGCACCTGATTTGTAATCAGGCGGTTGCGAGTTCGATTCTCGCCGTCAGCTCTGGAGCGGGGGTCGCGCGCGCGAGGTCCAGGCGCGCGGACTGGGTGCGCAACAACGGTGGGGTACCCAAGCGGCCAACGGGAGCAGACTGTAAATCTGCCGGCTCACGCCTTCGAAGGTTCGAATCCTTCCCCCACCATAGCAGGATATGTCGTGGCGGGTGCAGGGGCGGATCCGATGGGACGGCAGGCGGGACAAGTTGCGGGAGTAGCTCAGTTGGTAGAGCGCAAGCCTTCCAAGCTTGATGTCGCGGGTTCGAGCCCCGTCTCCCGCTCTGGGCCATGGCAGGTGCGCGGACAACTGAACGCAGCAGGGGCAGGGCTCGGCGGGCCGCCGCAGCAGTCGTGGCGGCTCGTGGCATCAGCGGGACCCGCGCGGTCGGCGGGGCAGGACATGCGTCGCTCGCGTAGCTCAGTCGGTAGAGCACACCCTTGGTAAGGGTGAGGTCACCGGTTCAATCCCGGTCGCGAGCTCTCGGCAGGTGGCAGGACCGGCAGTGATGGTTGGCAAGCACGACCGCGGGCAGCGCAGGCCGCGCGCGGATTACATGAGAGACGTCAGATGCCTCGCGAAAAGATCATCCTCGCGTGCAGCGAGTGCAAGAATCGCAACTACTTCACCATGAAGAACAAGCGCGCCCATCCGGAGCGCGTCGAGTGGAAGAAGTATTGCCCGCGGTGCGACAAGCACCAGCTGCATAAGGAAACGAAGTAACCATGGCGGCCGTGGACGTCACGCCCGCTGGCAACGGCAAGGAGCCGGGCCTGGTGCAGGGCATTGTCGCATACTGCCAGGGCTCCCTGGCGGAACTGCGCAAGGTCACGTGGCCGGACTGGCCGCAGGTCCGGCAGGCCACGATCGCGATCATGTTCTTCGTGCTCGCCATCGGGCTGCTCATCACGTTGATGGACGTGTCCCTCAACGGTCTCCTCGTGCGGCTCATCCCCTCGCTGTTCGGCGGGGCCTGAGCGCATGGAACACCGCTGGTTCGCCATCCAGACGACGTCCGGGCACGAGAACAAGGTCCGGTCGCTCATCCAGCGCAAGATCGACCAGGACGCGCGCCCGGCCGAGGATCGCCCGATTCGCCAGGCCCTCGTCCCGACGCAGGAAGTGGTCGAGATCAAGAACGGCAAGAAGGTCAACGTCGAGCGGAAGCTGTACCCGGGCTACGTGCTGGTCGAGATGGACATGACGCAGGAGACGCTGCACGTCATCAACTCGATCCAGGGCGTGATCAAGTTCGTGGGGCAGGATCGCTTCCCGCAGCCGTTGCGGCAGGACGAAGTCAATCGCCTGCTCGGCATCGCCGAGGAGGTCGAGGAAGCCGAGCCGGTGGAGGAGATTCCGTTCCTGGTCGGGCAGGCGGTGGCGATCACCGAGGGCCCGTTCACGGACTTCAACGGCACGGTGGAAGAGGTGATGCCCGACAAGGGCAAGGTACGGGTCTCGGTCTCGCTGTTCGGCCGCCCGACCTCGGTGGAACTGGATTACCTGCAGTTGAAGGCGTACTGAAGCTGGCAGTCCGTCGGCCACCACTCCGACGCCTGAAACAACAGTGGGAGTTGGCCGCGCGCTGAGTCGCGGCAAACGAGAAGGAGCGATATGGCAAAGAAAGTCACCGGGTTCGTGAAGCTGCAGATCCCGGCTGGCCGCGCGAATCCCGCGCCGCCGGTCGGTACGGCGCTCGGTCCGCAGGGCATCAACATCATGGCCTTCTGCAAGGAGTTCAACGCTCGCACGCAGAGCCAGGATGGCCTGATCCTGCCGGTCGAAGTCACGATCTACGCAGACAAGTCCTTCACCTTCATCCTCAAGACGCCGCCCGCGGCGATCCTCCTCAAGAAGGAGGCGGGGATCGAGAAGGGCTCGGGCCAGCCGAACCGCAACAAGGTCGGCAGCGTCACCAAGGCGCAGGTCCGCAAGATCGCGGAGATCAAGATGCCGGACCTCAACTGTGACTCGATCGAGTCCGCGATGGCGATGGTGGCCGGCGCGGCGCGCTCGATGGGTCTCGAGGTGCGCGACTGATGCGGACGCATGGCAAGCGGTACACCGAAGCCGCCAAGAAGCGCGACATCGCGGCCACGTACCAGCCGCGACAGGCCCTGGAGCTCGTCAAGTCGGCGGCGTTCGCCAAGTTCGACGAGACGGTCGAGGTGGCGGTGCGCCTGGGCGTTGACCCGCGCCACGCCGACCAGGCGGTGCGCGGCACCGTCGTGCTCCCCGCGGGCACGGGCAAGAGCGTCCGCGTCCTGGTCATCGCCGTCGGCGACAAGGCCAAGGAAGCGCAGGATGCCGGGGCCGATTACGTCGGCGCCGAGTACGTCCAGAAGATCAAGGACGGCTGGCTCGACTTCGACGTGCTGATCGCGACGCCCGACCAGATGGGACAGCTCGGTGCGCTGGGCCGGATCCTCGGTCCGCGCGGCCTGATGCCGAACCCCAAGGCCGGCACCGTGACGTTCAACGTCGGCGCGGCGGTGAAGGAGACCAAGGCGGGCAAGATCGAGTTCCGCGTGGACAAGGCCGGCAACGTGCACGCCGCCATCGGCAAGGTGTCGTTCGGCGTGGACGCGCTGGAGCAGAACTTCTCGGCGTTCATGGACCAGATCGTCCGGTCCAAGCCGACGGCCGCCAAGGGCGTGTACATCAAGAACGTCTCGGTGTCCAGCACCATGGGCCCGGGCGTGACCGTGGACACCACCCCGTACCGGTAACGAGCGATGAAGCGAACCGAAAAGGAACAGCTCGTTTCCGAGCTGAAGGACAAGATCGAGGGCGCCACGGCGCTCTACTACACCGACTTCACGGGACTGAACGTGAAGGGCATGACGGAGCTGCGGCGCCGCCTGCGCAAGGCGAACGTCGAGTACGTCGTGATCAAGAACACCCTCGCGCTGCGCGCGGTGAACGAGGCAGGCCTCGTCGCCGAGCGGCTGCGCGGGCCGACCGGCCTGGTCATGGCCAAGGACGCGGTGGCAGCCGCCAAGGTGCTCAGCGACTTCGCCAAGGAGAACGACCAGAAGCCGGCCGTGAAGGGCGGCGTGATGGAGGGCAAGCCCCTCGACACGGCGCAGGTGAAGAAGCTGGCCTCCCTGCCGTCGCGCGAGCAGATGCTCGCCGAGCTGGGCGCCGGCCTGCAGTCGCCGCTGGCCGCCTTCGCGGGCGCGCTGAACGGGCTGCTCTACATGTTCGCTGGTGCGCTCGACGCGCTGAAGACGCAGCGCGAGGGCGCCTGAGAATTCCCAGGCGTATCGCCTGACCAACGCCCCAGGGGACCCTGGGAACCACGAGGAGAGAACGACAATGGCTAACGCGACCATGAGCAAGGACGAGATTCTCGACGCTATCGGCAACATGTCGGTGTTCGAGCTCGCCGAGCTGATCGAGGCCTTCAAGAGCAAGTTCAACGTCACGATCGCGGCCGCCCCGGTGGGCGGCGCTGCGCCGGCGGGTGGCGGCGCGGGTGCGGCCCCGGCCGTCGAGGAGCAGACCGAGTTCACGGTCACGCTCAAGGATGCCGGCGCCAAGAAGATCCAGGTCATCAAGGTGGTGCGCGAGCTCACCGGCCTGGGCCTGAAGGAAGCCAAGGACATGGTGGATGGCGCTCCGCAGGTCGTGAAGGGCGGCGTCTCGAAGGACGAGGCGGCGCAGATCAAGGCGAAGCTCGAGGCCGAAGGCGCGACCGTCGAGGTGAAGTGAACTGCCCGTCGGGGATCCCGGGCTGACCGCTCCCGGTCAGCCCGCTCCCCGGTTCGGTCGCCTGTTCACTTCATCCCGGTGCTCGCCATACGTGCACACGAACGCTCGTTCCACAATTCAGTCGTAGCAGCAGTCACGGCTGCCCCGCCCGCGCATCCGCGCGGCCCGGGGCTTGAGCCGTTTTTTCGCCTGCGCGTGGGTGAACAATGCCAGAATTGATCAAGCAGATCTCGTTCGGAAAGCTCGACCAGGGGATGGCCATGCCCCATCTCCTCGACATCCAGACGCGGGCGTTCGAGGCGCTCCTGCAGCTGGATGCTGCGGCGCACGACCGCGAAGACATCGGGCTCGAGCGGGTCTTCAAGGAAGTGTTCCCGATCACGGACGTCCACGAGAACTTCTCGCTGGAATTCGTCCGTTACACCCTCGGCGAGCCGAAGTACTCGGTCGAGGAGTGCATCGAGCGGGACATGACCTACTCCGCGCCGCTCAAGGCGACGCTGCAGCTCGTCATCAACGAGACGCTGCCCGACGGCACGAAGCGGCCGCGCAACATCATCGAGAAGGAGGTCTATCTCGGTGAGCTGCCGCTGCTCACGCCCCTGGGCACGTTCGTCATCAACGGGGCCGAGCGCGTCATCGTCAGCCAGCTCCACCGGTCGCCGGGCGTGGTGTTCGAGGAGAACACCCACCCCAACGGCCAGCGGCTGATCTCCGCGCGCATCATCCCCTTCCGCGGATCGTGGGTCGAGTTCACCGTGGACATCCACGACGTGATCTACGTCCACATCGACAAGAAGAAGAAGTTCCCGGCCACGGCGCTCCTGCGCGCCTTCGGCTACGGGTCCAACTCCGACATCCTCCGCCTCTTCTTCGCGGTCCGCGACCTGGACCTGACCAAGAAGCGCGAGAGCCGCACCGACGTGCGCGAGGTCATCGGCGCGATCATCGCCGAGGACATCGAGCTCCCGGGCGAGGCCACCGCGGCCGACGCCCCGAAGGCGCGCACCAAGAAGGCCCGCGCCGAGCGCGAGCGTGCCGAGAACGTGCTCCTCGTGCGCGAGGGCGATGAGCTGACCGAGGAGGTGTACAACCGCCTCCGCCGCCAGAACATCGAGACCGTGAAGGTCTTCGCCTCGTACATGACCATCGACCTGCGCGACGAGCAGGGTGCCATCGAGCGCGGCGAGCGCCCGGTGCGCCGCGCGCTCGCGCTCGACGTCGTGGACGAGGACGGCGAGGTCATCGCCGAGGCCGGCCAGTCGCTGTCCGACACGCTGATCCGCAAGATCCGCAAGGCCGACATCAACAAGGTGCAGGTGTTCGTGGCGTCGGGCCGCGCCGAGTCCACGCTGATCAAGAACACCCTGGCCAAGGACCCGACCAAGGACGAGCAGGTCGCGCTGTCGCAGATCTACTCGCTGCTGCGCCCGGGCGACGCGCCCGACGTGCAGACGGCCAAGCAGGCGCTGGAGCGCCTGTTCTTCTCGCCCAAGCGCTACGACCTGGGCCGCGTGGGCCGCTACAAGATCAACCAGCGGCTCGGCCTCAACACGCCCGCCAGCCATACGGTGCTCACGAAGGAAGACTTCGTGGCCATCCTGCGCTACCTGGTGGAGCTGCACGAGGGCCGCGGCCACGTGGACGACATCGACCACCTGGGCAACCGCCGCATCCGCTCGGTGGGCGAGCTGATCGCCAACCAGTTCTCGGTCGGCCTCTCCCGCATGGCGCGCCTGGTCAAGGAGCGCATGTCCATCAACACGGACCCGGAGAAGATCTCGCTCGACGACCTGGTCAACGCGCGCACGGTGAGCGCCGTCATCCAGGCGTTCTTCGGCTCGTCGCAGCTCTCGCAGTTCATGGAC
>DASZRI010000251.1:0-3703 GCA_035549215.1 Gemmatimonadaceae bacterium
CCCTCGACCCCCAGGACGTGATCCGCGACTACCGCGTCGCCTTCCGCAGCCGCCAGGTGTCGCTGCTCGCCCGCGGTGAAGTCATGCTCGGCCGCGCCATGTTCGGCATCTTCGGCGACGGCAAGGAGGTCGCCCAGGTCGCCCTCGCCCGCGCCTTCCAGCCCGGCGACGTCCGGTCCGGCTACTACCGCGACCAGACCATCATGTTCGCCCTCGGCCTCCTGGACGTCCGCCAGTTCTTCGCCCAGCTCTACGCGCACACCGACGTCCAGGCCGACCCGGCCTCCGCCGGCCGCGGCATGAATGCCCACTTCGGCACCCGCATGGTGGAGCCCGACGGCAGCTTCAAGCGCCTCACGGACGCCGCCCAGTCCAGCGCCGACGCGTCCCCCACGGGCTCGCAGATGCCCCGCCTCCTGGGCCTGGCCTACGCGTCCAAGCTCTACCGCAACCTGCCCGAGCTGCACGACCTCACCGAGTTCTCCCACAACGGCAACGAGGTCGCCTTCGGCACCATCGGCAACGCGTCCTGCGCCGAGGGCATCTTCTGGGAAGCCATCAACGCCGCCGGCGTCCTCCAGGTGCCCATGCTCCTCTCGGTCTGGGACGACGGCTACGGCATCTCGGTGCCCAACGACCTGCAGGTCACCAAGTCCAACATCTCGGCGCTGCTCGAGGGCTTCCGCCGCACGCCCGGCAAGCACGACGGCTACGAAATCGCGGTCGTGCGCGGCTGGGACTACGCCGCCCTGGTGGAGACGTACCAGCGCGTCACCGCCACCGTCCGCACGGAGCACGTGCCGGCCGTGGTCCACGTCACCGAGCTCACGCAGCCGCAGGGCCACTCCACGTCGGGCAGCCACGAGCGCTACAAGAGCAAGGAACGCCTCACGTGGGAAAAGGAGCACGACGGCCTGCGCAAGATGCGCCAGTGGATGCTCGCGCAGGGCATCGCCTCCGAAAAGGAACTGGACGCGCTGGAGGAAGAGGAGACGGCGCACGTCCGCACCGCGCGCGACGAGGCGTGGAACGCGTACGAGCAGCCCATCCGCGACGAGGCGGCCGCCGTCACGGCCCTCCTGAGCGAGGTGGCCGAGGCCAGCGCGGGCTCGCGCGACAAGATCGAGGCGCTGCGCGACGAGCTGGCCCGCCGCCGCGATCCGCTGCGCCGCGACATCATGATGGCCGCGCGTCGCGCGCTGTTCACGGTGCAGCGCGAGGGCGCCGACGTGGGCGCGCCGCTGGCCCGCTGGATCAAGGCGCAGGAAGCGCTCAACCACGAGCGCTACCACGCGCTGCTCCTGGCCGAAGGCGTGGATGCGGCATCGCACGTGCCGGTCATCGCCCCCGAGTACGATGACACCTCCGTGGAGGTGGACGGCTACAAGGTGGTGAACGCGGCCTTCGACGCGATGCTCAAGCGCGACCCGCGCGTGATCGCCTTCGGTGAGGACGTGGGCAAGCTGGGCGACGTGAACCAGGGGTTCGTGGACCTGCAGGCCCGCTACGGCGAGCTCCGCGTGGGCGACGCCGGCATCCGCGAGGCCACCATCCTGGGGCAGGCCATCGGCATGGCCATGCGCGGCCTGCGTCCCATCGCCGAGATCCAGTACCTGGACTACCTGCTGTACGCGCTGCAGGTGATGTCCGACGACCTGGCCACGCTGCGCTACCGCACCGCGGGCGGGCAGAAGGCCCCGGTCATCGTGCGCACGCGCGGCCATCGCCTGGTGGGCATCTGGCACAGCGGCTCGCCCATGGGCATGATCGTCCACGCGCTGCGCGGCATGCACGTGCTCGTGCCGCGCGACATGACGCGCGCCGCGGCGTTCTACAACACGCTGCTGCAGCAGGGCGACCCGGCGCTGGTGGTCGAGGTGCTCAACGCCTACCGCGTGAAGGAGCGCCTGCCGGCCAACGTGGACACGATGACGCTGCCGCTGGGCGTGCCCGAGATCCTGCGCCAGGGCACCGACATCACAATTGTGACCTACGGCGCCTGCTGCCCGATCGCGCTCGAGGCCGCCAAGCTGCTGGCCGAGCACGCGGGCATCGAGGCCGAGGTGATCGACGTGCAGTCGCTGCTGCCGTTCGACGTGCACGGCATGATCGTGGACTCGCTGAAGAAGACGAACCGCGTCCTGTTCCTGGACGAGGACGTGCCGGGCGGCGCCACCGCGTACATGATGCGCGAGGTGCTGGAAAAGCAGGGCGGCTTCTACTGGCTGGACGCGCAGCCGCGCACGCTCACCGGCGCCGAGCATCGCCCGGCGTACGGCCGTGACGGCGACTACTGGTCCAAGCCCAGCGTCGAGGACGTGTACGAGGTGGCGTTCGAGCTGGCGCGCGAGTGACCCGCGCCGGCGCCGCCACGCGCGGCGCTGGCCGATGGTCTGCAGGTGGGTGGCGGGCTTGGACGGGGGCAGCATATTTGACCCGTCAAGCATTTCCTGGCAGGGCGGCGCGTTCCCCGTCGCCGTCGCTGCCGATCTCCCCACCAACGTGATGGTGCCCGCCATGACATTCACGCTCGTCGCCAAGGCTGCCGCGAGTCTCGCACTCGCGATCGGGACCGCCGCAGGTCCCGCGCAGGATTCCCTGCGGCTCTTCTACGTGGGCCACGACATCGGCGCCGAGCATTACGCCATTGCGCGAACGGCGCAGGGCTGGGTGGCCACCGCGGACTTCGACTACATGGACCGCGGACGTCGCACGCACGTGGTGGACACGGTGCGGCTCGCCGCCGACTACGCGCCGCTCTCGCTGGACGTGCGGCGGCTGAGCGATTCGGGAAGCACGAACATCGCACGCGTGACGGTGCAGGGGAGCAGCGCGCACGTCGAGCTGCCCACGGGCACGCAGGACGTGACGCTGCCGGCGACGGCGTTCGTAATCGCCGGCGACCTGCCCACGTCGCAGCACCTGCTGCTGCTCCGCTACTGGCTTTCGCACGGGCGGCCGGCGAAGCTGGCCGTGGTGCCGGGCGGTCCGACCAATCCCGTCACCATCCGCGAGCTGGGGCGCACGACGCTCACGGTGCACGGGCGCGCCGAGCGGTTCACGCGCTACGCGGTGGACGGCGTGGTGTGGGGCATCGAGTCCGTGTGGCTGGACGACGCGGGCAATCTCGCGCTGGTGACGTCGGGCGGCGGGGGCGGGCTCACGCTCGAGGCGGTGCGCGCGGACCTGGCGCCGCAATACGCGCGCATCATGCACGTGGTGATCGGCGATCGCATGGCGGACCTGGCCGCCATGTCGCAGCGCGTGCACGCGGTGGCCAGCGGCGACGTGGCGCTGGTGGGCGCGACGCTCATTGACGGCACGGGGGCCGCGCCGGTGCCGGACGCCACGGTGCTGGTGCATGACGGAAAGATCGTGGCTGCGGGGCCGTCGGCGAGCGTGACGGTGCCGGCGCGCGCCCGGCGCATGGACGTGCGCGGCAAGACGATCATTCCCGGCCTCTGGAACACGCACGTCCACCTGCACCAGGTGGAGTGGCTGCCGGTGTACATGGCGGCGGGCGAGACCACGGTGCGCGACATGGGCAACGAGATCGACTTCGAGCTGGCCATGCGCAAGGCGGTGCAGCAGGGCACGGTGATCGGGCCCAACCTGGTGCTCGCCGGACTCGTGGACGGCGGTGGACCCAACGCGTTCGGGGCCGTGACCGCCGACACGCCGGACGAGGGGCGCGCGGTGGTGG
>DASZRI010000252.1:0-4788 GCA_035549215.1 Gemmatimonadaceae bacterium
GAGGGGCTCAACCCGACCGCGTCGTTCAAGGCACGTGGCATGAGCGCGGCGATCACGCGCGCAAAGGCCCACAAGGTCTCGGGGCTGGTCGTGCCCACAGCCGGCAATGCCGGGGCGGCGATGACCGCATACGGTGCCGCCGCCGGGCTCCCGGTGCGCGTCTACGCGCCGCGCACCACGCCCAAGCCGATCCTCGACACGATCTCCGCGCTCGGCGCCGACCTGCAGCTGGTGGACGGCCATATCGGCGACGCCGGCAAGCTGGCCCGCGCCTTTGCCGCCGAGAGCGGCTACTTCGACGTATCCACGCTCCGCGAGCCGTACCGCATCGAGGGCAAGAAGACCATGGGCATCGAGGTCGCGGAGCAGCTTGGCTGGCGCCTGCCGACCCACATCGTGTATCCCACGGGCGGCGGCACCGGCCTCATCGGCATGTGGAAGGTGTTCACGGAGCTCCGTAACGCCGGCTGGATCGCGCCTGACGAACAGTCGCCCCGCATGATCGTCGCCCAGGCCGACGGCTGCGCGCCGATGGTGCGCGCGTTCCAGCAGCACGCGGATCGTGCCACGCCGTGGGAGAACCCGACCACGCACGCCAGCGGCCTGCGCGTGCCCGGCCCGCTGGGCGATCGCCTCATCCTGCGCGCGCTGTACGAGACCAAGGGTGACGCGCACGCGGTGAGCGAGGACGACATCCGCACCGCGACCTCCTACCTCTCCCGTCGCACCGGCATCGACGCCGCGCCCGAAGGCGGCTGCGCCTTTGCCGTGGCGCAGCAACTCGCTGCCGCCGGCCGTATCGGTCCAGACGCCGAGGTCGTGATCTTCAATACCGGCAGCGGCGCCTCGTACCGGTTCTGACCAGCCATGTCCATCGCCATCATCGATCCATTCAGCGGCATCTCCGGCGACATGACGCTCGGGGCGCTCGTCGACCTCGGGCTGGATCCCGAGTGGCTCATGGCGCTCCCCGCGCAGCTCGGCCTCGACGGTGTCACCGTGCGCATCGCGGACGTCATCCGCGCCGGCATCGCGTGCAAGAAGGTGGACTTCGACATCCCGCCGCAGCCGCATGGGCGGCACCTGAAGCACATCCGCGAGATCGTCCAGCGGAGCGACGCGCCCGGGCACGTGAAGGCGCGGGCGGACCAGGCCTTCACTGCGATCGCGGAGCAGGAAGCGAAGATCCACGGCACGACCATCGAGCGCGTCCACCTGCACGAGGTCGGCGCGGTGGACGCCATCCTCGACGTCCTCGGCTCGGTCTGGGGACTGGACCGGCTCGGCGTGCACACGGTGTACTGCAACACGATCAGCCTCGGCGACGGGTTCGTCACCGCGGCGCACGGGCTGCTGCCGGTCCCGGCGCCCGCCACGCTTCGCCTGCTCGAGGGGCATCGCGTGCGACCGGGCCCCGAGAACTCGGGCGAGCTGGTCACGCCAACCGGCGCGGCGCTTGTCCGCGTCCTGTCCGCGGGCCCGCCCGTGGCGCCCTACGTGCCGCGGCGCAGTGGCTACGGCGCGGGCACCAAGGAATTCAAGGACCGCGCCAACGCGCTCCGCATCACGCTGGCCGATCCATTCACCAGTGAGGACATGGACACGGAGCAGTTGCTGACGCTGGCCTGCGACGTGGACGACATGAGCGGGGAATACCTCGCCGCCGCGGCGGAGGTGCTCCGGATGGCCGGGGCGCTGGACGTCGTCACCATCCCCACGGTGATGAAGAAGGGCCGCCCGGGCGCCCGGCTCGAGGTCCTCTGCCACCCGTCCAGCGCTGACCAGCTCGTGCGCGTACTCCTGCGGGAGACGACGACGATTGGCGTCCGTCGCCTTCCGGTGGAGCGCCACGCCCTGCCGCGCCAGGTTCGCACCGTGTCCGTCGACGGCCACGACATCCGCGTGAAGGTCGTCACGTTGCCTGACGGCAGCCTGAGGGCCAAGCCGGAGTTCGACGACGTCGAGCGGGTCGCACTGGCGACAGGGCGTCCGGCGCGGGATATATTCCAGCGAGCCGCCGTGGAGGCGGAACGGGCCTGACCCCGCGCTCACCCCGGGGCCCGGGCTCGCGCAGGTGTACGATCAATTTCTGAGGAGAAACCGATGCCGCTGTTCCGCACGACGGCTGTCACGGGTCTGGTGCTTGCCGCCGCGCTCGCCGTCCCCGCTGCCGCCCAGGAGAAGTCCTGCTCGGTGGACGAGGGCAAGCCCAGCGAGGTCGCCCGCGCCTACCTGACGCTCTCGCAGGTCGTGGCCAACCAGGCCGCCAAGCCTGCCGACCAGGAGCGCCAGCTCGCCGGCGCCGTCAAGGCGCTCACCGAGAAGACCGGTGACGTCGAGAACCCGGTCGGCCACGCGTTCGAACTCGGCAAGGCGCTGGTCCTGTTCAGCATCCAGCCGGACATCCCGCTCAACGTCAAGCGCTCCACGCTCGGCTACACGACCAACCCGGACGGCATGATCAACCTGCCGGCCGCGATCGACTCGGCGTTTTCCGTCGTCGAGAAGGCGATGCCCGAGTGCGAGTCCGAGACGATCAAGTGGCGCAGCCAGAAGGCGTGGATCACCCTCGTCAACGGCTCCATCCAGGCGCTGAATGCGGACGAGCTCGATTCCGCCGAGACGCGCGCGAGCCAGTCGCTGCTCTTCAACAAGAAGCCGCCCTACGGCTACATGGTGCTCGGGCAGGTGGCCGCGCGTCGCAAGCAGACGGACAACGCCATCTCCTACTTCCAGAAGACGGTCGCCGCGGCGGGGAACGACAGCACGTACAACGAAGTGAAGTTCTCCACGCTGCAGAACCTCGCGGCCACGGCGAGCGAGGCGGCCGATGCGGCCTCCGATGCGGCGACCAAGGCGAAGTACTACGGCGTCGCCAAGGACGCCTACGCGCAGCTCGTGAAGGAGGCTCCGGCGACCAGCAGCTACGCCGAGGCCGCCAAGTCCGGCCTCGTGCGCGTGAGCCTCGCAGCGGGTGACACGGCATCGGTGCGCGCGTCGTACGCGCAGCTCGTTGCCAACCCGGGCAACTACACGTACAACGAGATCGTCAACGCGGGCGTGTCGGCCTTCCGGGCCAACGACTACGACGCGGCGACCAAGCTCTTCCAGGCGGCGCACGAGATGAACCCGTTCCACCGCGACGCGCTCGCCAACCTGTCCAGCCTCCTCATCCGGAACAAGGAATACGCCAAGGCCCTGCCGCTCACCAAGCGGCTGATGGAAGTGGACCCCGATGGTGACAACTCCCGCCTGCTGATGCTGGCGTACGCCGGCCTGGCCAAGGAGTACGGCGCCGCGAACAAGGACCTGGTCGCCCGCTTCAACAAGACCAAGGACGCCAAGCTCAAGAAGGCAATCCTGGACTCGGCCACCCTCACCGCGGACTCGAACAAGGTCTACACCGACCTGGCCGTGAAGCTGAACGCCTCGGCGGACAGCCAGCCCGTGAAGGTGACGTTCAACGAATTCAGCAACGTGAACAACAAGGTCACGCTGGCCGGCACGATCGAGAACAATTCCACCACGGACAAGACGTTCACCATCAAGGTGGACTTCCTGGACAAGTCGGGTGCAACGGTGACGTCGCAGTCGGCCACGGTGGGGCCGGTGCCGGGGCAGGGCGCCGGGAAGTTCTCCATCACGGTCACGGCGCCGAACATCTCGGCCTTCAAGTACGCGCCGATCCAGTAACCGGCCTCATCGAGGTCGTCCCCGAAGGCCCGCCCACCGGCGGGCCTTCGTGTTTCGTGGCGCGTCGCACGGCGGAAGTCACGGTAATTGATTGATTTCCGCTGCTTGATCTGCTAACTTGGATGAAGAGCGGTGCGCTCGTGCGCCGCGTACGTCGTCACGGGGGAAGCCCGCACCTATCGCGGCCTTCCCCCATCGCCATGGTGGCCGGATGGTTCGTGTCAGTCGCGTCGTCCCTGGAAGCATCGCCGAGGAACTCGGGATCGGTCCCGGAACCGAGCTCCTGACGGTCAACGGGCGCGAGCTGGCCGACTTCCTGGACTGGGAGTTCCTCACCGCCGACGACGAGCTGGTCATCGAGGCCCGCAGTGCCGACGGTGAGCCGATCGTCTACGAGGTCGAGCGGCCGGACGGCGAGGCGCTCGGCGTCGAGCTCGAGCCGCCCACGGTCCGGCGCTGCGCCAACCGCTGCGAGTTCTGCTTCATCGAGGGGCTGCCCAAGGGGCTGCGCAAGCCGCTCTACGTCCGCGACGACGACTACCGGCTGTCGTTCGCCTACGGCAATTTCGCGACCCTCTCGAACATGAAGGACCGCGACATCGCGCGCATCCTGGAGTACCGGCTGTCGCCCCTGTACGTGTCGGTCCATGCCACCCCGTGGGAAGCGCGGAAGGTCCTGCTCAACAACCCGCGCGTTCCCAACATCGTCGAGCAGCTCCAGCGCCTGGCCGATGGCGGCATCCAGTTCCACACGCAGATGGTGATCGTGCCCGGCATGAACGACGGCGACGTGCTCGAGCAGTCGTTCACCGACCTGTGGAACTTCGGCGACGCGGTGATCTCGGTGGCCATCGTCCCGGTCGGGCTCACGCAGTTCTCGCACCTCTACACCGGCAAGTCCATGGACGTCGAGACCTCGGGCCGCCTGCTCGATCACGTGGAGCGGTGGCAGCGCCGCGCCGTGGCGGAGCGGGGGAACCCGTGGGTGTTCGGGTCCGACGAGCTCTACCTGCTGTCCGGTCGCGAGCTGCCGGGACCGGAGCACTACGGCGACTACGCGCAGATCGAGAACGGGGTCGGTGCGGTGACGGCCCT
>DASZRI010000253.1:0-3240 GCA_035549215.1 Gemmatimonadaceae bacterium
CCCCGCGGCGCGCGACCAGGAGGCCGAGCGCCGGCTCGAGGAGCTGAAGCGACGGATGGGGAAGTAGGCGCGGTGCGTGGAGTCCCGATGGCCGCGTGCTGCGCCGCGCTCTGCACCCTGGGCGTGGCGACGGCTCGCGCACAGGTGGACCGCGCCACGGTGCCCTGTCGCGGCCAGCGGATCTCGGCCGTGAACATCTTCTCGCAGGCGCCGTCGGTGGCGCGGGTGCAGCGCATCCCGCTGCTGGGCGCGCTCGCGCGCGACGTGCACATCACGACGCAGCCCACGGTGGTCGAGCGGTTCCTGCTGCTGCGCAGCGGGGACCGGTGCCTGGAAGTCCGGCGTGCGGAGTCGGAGCGCATCCTGCGCGCGCAGCCGTTCCTGGCCGACGCGTCAGTGCGGGCGGTGGCGAACCCTGACGGCACGGTGGACCTGGAAGTCACGACGATCGACGAGGTGTCCCTCGTGCTTGGCGCAGCGGTCAAAGCCCAGGCACCGCTGCTCACGGGTGCGCGGCTGGGCAATGGGAACGTCGACGGCATGGGCCTGGATGCGGTGGGCTCGTGGACGCACGAGCCGGGGCTTCGCGCGGGGTACTCGGCGCGCATCACGAACTACCAGATGTTCGGGGTACCGCTCCAGTCCACCGTGTCAGCGGCCCGTAACCCGTTAGGGGGCAGCTACCACCTGTCGCTGCAGCGGCCATTCTACACGGACCTGCAGCGGTACGCGTGGCGCGTGCAGGACGGCGGCTCCGCGTCGTACGTGCGCTTCGTGGATCCACAGCAGCGTACCCACGTGGTGCGGCTGGACCGCCAGTTCTGGGATGTGGGGTGGCTCACGCGGCTCGGGCCGCCCGGGAAGTTCGGGGTGCTGGGGGTGTCGCTGTCCCGCGAGGACGAATTCCCGGGCGGCGACCCGCAGCTCCTGACCTCACACGGGCTGGTGAACGACAGCAGCTCGGCGTTCGACGGCCGGTATACGTCGCGATCGGCGTCGCGGGTAAACGCACTGCTGGGATACCGCCACATCGCGTTCGTGCAGGCGTCGGGATTCGACGCCCTGCGCGCGCGCCAGGACGTTCCCGTCGGGTTCGAGGTCGGCACGCTGATCGGCAAGTCGGCGTCGTTCCTCGGCTCGCGGGACCGCGACATGATCGTGGCCGGGGACCTGTACGCTGGAACGGCGACGCCGACGTCGGCGCTGCGGCTGCAACTGGTGGGGGAGAGCCACCGGAATGACACGTCGAGTTCGTGGGATGGGTTCCTGGGCAGCGGGCGCCTTGCCCGATACCAGCGCATCGGGCAGGTCCACACGCTGATCACGTCCGCGGAGTGGAGCGGTGGCTGGGAGGAACGGATCCCGTTCCGGGTGACGCTGGCGGGGAGTGAAGGCGGGATCCGCGGCTTCGGCGCCGGGACGGCGCAGGGGGCGCAACGTGCGGTGCTGCGCGTCGAGGACCGGATGGCGCTCGACCCTGGGACGGCGCCGACCGCCGATCTCGGGCTGGCGTTCTTTGCGGATGCGGGCCGCGTGTGGGCCGGGGACGTGCCCTACGGCGTGACGACGCCGGTGCGCTACGCCGCGGGTGTGGGATTGCTCGCGGCGATCCCGGCGCGGTCGGACCGGCTGTGGCGGCTGGACCTGATCGTGCCGCAGCGGCCGGGGCACGGAGTGGGGCTGACGCTGCGCCTGACGCACATGGATGCGACGAGCGTCTTCTGGCGCGAGCCGAGGGACGTGGCGGCGGCGCGGGAGCGGACGGTGCCGTCGAGCATATTTGTCTGGCCGTGACGGCGAACTGCGCAGGACCGATAACTGCGCAAGACCGGGAACTGCGCAGGACCGGGAACCGCGCGGGACCGGGAACGGCGAGACACCGGGAACTGCGCAGGGCCGGGAACTGCGAAACATCGAGAACAGCGCAGGGCCGGGAACTGCGCAAGACCGAAAACTGCGCAGGACCGGGAACTGCGGGGAAGAGGAAGGGGGCCGGCGGTTCGCCGGCCCCCTTTACCGAGTCGCCTTACGCCTTCACGCTCGACGTGAGGCGCTTGAGCAGCGGCACGAACAGGAGCATCAGGACCGACGCGCCGAGCGATGACACGACGAAGATCGTGAAGAATCCGCGGTTCGTCTGGCTGACGCTCTGGATCATGGCGCCCATTGCGCTCGTCACGTGGACGGGTGGCTCGCCGGGCGTGGGCGTGAACGCGGCGAGGGCGCCGGCGATCTTGTCCGCGGCCGCGTTGGCGAGGAACCAGACGCCCATGAGCAGGGAGGCGAAGCGCGCGGGGGCGACCTTCGTCACGTACGACAGGCCGACCGGCGAGAGGCAGAGCTCGCCCCACGTGTGCAGCATGTAGGCGAACACGAGCCAGAAGGGGCTCACGAGCACGCCGGCGTCGGCGCGCGCGCCGCCGATGACCATGAACACGAAGCCGAAGCCCAGCAGCGCGAGCCCGAGCACCATCTTCATCGCCGTGGACGGCTCCCAGTGGCGGGCGCCGAGCCCGCGCCAGAGGGCGGCGAAGATGGGCGCGAAGATCAGGATGCAGAGCGCGGGCACCGACTGGAACCAGCTCGACGGGATGCGGAACGTGCCGGCCTGCAGGTTCGTGTGCTTGTCCGCGAACAGGTTCATCGAGCTGCCGGCCTGCTCGTAGGCAGCCCAGAAGAACACCACGAAGAACACGACGATGAAGAGCGCGATGACGCGCTTGCGCTCCTCGCCGTGCGAGCCGAGGATGGCGACGCCAAGCGCGGCGCCGATCACCGCGCCGGTGCCGGCGCCGAGCAGGTCGCCGCCGCCGAGGAAATAGGCGACCACCCCGCCGAGCACGGCGCCGATGAGCGCGTGCAGCGCGGTAGGTTCGCTGGCCGTGCCGGGCGCCGACGCCTGCACCTGGGCGGCGTGACGCTCGCGCGCGGTGCCCACGCCGATGCCGGGCAGGTACTTGTCACGCGCCGACACGTACACGATCAGGCCGAGCACCATGCCCACGCCGGCGGCGGCGAATCCCCAGTGCCAGCCGAAGCGCGGATCCTGCGCGAGGTATCCGCAGATGAGCGGCCCGATGAACGCGCCAAGGTTGATGCCCATGTAGAAGATCGTGAAGCCGGCGTCGCGGCGCTCGTCGCCCTCGCGGTAGATCTGGCCGACCATCGTGGACACGTTCGACTTGAAGAAGCCGGTGCCGACGATGATGAGCCCGAGGCCGGTGTAGAACGCGGCAAGCC
>DASZRI010000254.1:0-1942 GCA_035549215.1 Gemmatimonadaceae bacterium
TGGAACATGCTCCTTCCCGCCGTTGAGGTCACGGTGCCCGACACGACGACGATGTCGAGGATCGGCGTGCCGCGACCGCGGTCGTCGCGCGTGGTGCAATTCCGCGAGACGGGCGGCCTGGTGGAATCCGCCTCATGGCCCGACGGGACGCGGGTGAGCGAGCCGCTGGGGACGGTCACCGGCGTCGTCGCGGACGACGACGGCCATCACCCGATGTCCGGGGTCAGCGTCGGGCTGCTCGGCACCGCGCTTGCCACGACGACGGACTCGTCAGGCGCGTACACGCTGGGCCCGGTGCTGCCCGGGCGATACACGCTCGTCGCGGCCGACTCGACGCGCGTTCCGGTGGACGACCGGGCTCAGGCGCGCAGGACGATCGACGTCGGCAACGACACGCTGCGCGTTACACCGATGGTGCTGCGCGCGCGACAGCCCCTACTTCGCAATCCCCTGTAGCCAGCGCAGCACGTCGCTCTCCAGCGCGATGCGCTGGTCGGAGTACGAGTGGTCGGTGGGCAGGTGCACCGCGGTCACGCGCGTGTTCCCCCGGGCGCGCACGGCGGCGACCAGCGCGTTGTTCATCGGCGCGAGTCCGTCGTTCGACGTCAGGACGAGCAGCGGGATCCTGGCGAGGCCGTCATACGCGGTGGCGAAGTTCCAGTCGTCCTTGTGCGCGATCAGCTCGTCGGCCATCTGCGCGGCGCTCGTCCCGGCCAGCGATTCCATGTTGTCTGCCATGAGCGCGACCACCGAATCGCGGGGCCGCCCTCCGTCGGCCGCCATGTCGGCAGCCGAGATCAGCACGGCGCCGCGCAGGCGGTGGTCGTGCGCGGCGGTGCGAACCGTCACCCAGCCGCCCATGCTGTGCCCCGCGATCACCATGCGCGTGGTGTCGATGCCAAGCGCCTTCACGTTCGCGGGAGCGCGCAGGTAGGCGAGCACCGCGTCCGCGTCTTCCAGGTTCTGCCCGAAGCGGAACACGCCCGGGCTTCCCCACGAGCCGCGATAGTTGAACGTGATCGCGTTCCACCCGGCGCGGCGCACCGCCTGCGCAAGGTCGAGGTTCTTCTCGTTGCCCGGCAGTCCGTGCAGCAGCACGAAGGTGGGGTGCACGCCCGCGCCGGACGCGAGGTACGCCACGCCATTGATCTTCACGCCACCGGACGGGATGTGCAGCACTTCCATCCGCGCGGGATGCTTCGCGTCGTGCGGCGGGTCCGTGTAGATGGCGGCCGGCGCCTGCTGCGCGGCGAGGGGCGCGGCGACGAGCAGTGCGGCAAGCGCGACGGAAAGGCGAGCGGGATGGAGTCGCATGGCGTGGAACCCAGGGGTCACAGGGCGAGGCGGGCCCCCGAACCTACGGGGCGCGGGGTGGCGACGCAACGCCTCCGGCGCGGTCGCGTGCGGAGGCCGCCGGGAGATGCGCGCACGCCGCGCCCAAACGCCTGGCGGGCATCCGGCGCCCTACACCGCGTGAGGCAACGGCCGATGCGCCCGCGTGACCGCATCGCCTACCTTCGCAGGGACGGCCAATGCGGAGGGACCTATGGTCGGGACACTCACGCGCAACTGGGGATGGGTCGCGCTGCGGGGCGTGGTGGCGATCCTGTTCGGCGCGCTCACGATCTTCAACCCGGGCATCACGCTCGTGGCGCTGCTCATGCTCTTTGGCGCATACGCGCTCGTGGACGGCATCTTCGCCGTCGTCGCGTCGCTCGCGCATCGTCGCGGGGAGCCGCGCTGGGCGGCGCTGCTGTTCAGCGGGATCATGGGGATCGCGATCGGCGTCGTGACCTTCATGATGCCTGGGGCGACGGCCCGCGTGCTGCTCGCCGTCATCGCGGTGTGGGCCATCGTGATCGGGTTCGCGGAGATCATGGCCGCCGTGCGCCTGCGCAAGGAGATCACCGGCGAGTGGCTGTTCATCGTCGCCGGCCTCCTG
>DASZRI010000255.1:0-4384 GCA_035549215.1 Gemmatimonadaceae bacterium
GATGCGATGCACGCGCGGCGCCACCATGCCGCTAGCGCGCGCGGCGCGGGCCGCGTCCGCGCCGCGCACCCTCATCGCCGCCCCACCGCCGCACGAGCTGGTGCTCCACGCCCAGGTGGTCCAGCACGCGCGCCACGATGAAGTCCACCAGGTCATCCACGCGCGACGGCCGGTGGTAGAACCCCGGCGCCGCCGGCATCACCACCGCCCCCGCGTGCGTGAGCCGCAGCATGTTCTCCAGGTGGATGGCGCTCAGCGGCGTCTCGCGCGTCACGAGCACCAGCGGGCGCCGCTCCTTGAGTGCCACGTCCGCCGCGCGCTCCACCAGCGAGCGCGACGCGCCGATGCTCACCGCCGACAGCGTGCCCATGGAGCACGGGCAGATCACCATCCCGGCGTTCTGCGCCGAGCCCGAGGCCGGCGCCGCGCCACGATCGGCATCGTCGAACACGGAGACGTACGTGTCCCACCCGCGCGCGCCCACCGCCGCACGCAGATCGTCCAGCGACCCGATGTCCGTCTCCGTCGCCAGCAGCCGCCAGCCGTGCCCCGACACGATCAGCTGCACGCGCCGCCGCGCCGCGACGAGCTGCTGCAGCAGGCGCACGGCATACGGTGCGCCCGAGGCCCCCGTGATCGCCAGGACGACCGGCTTTTCGCCCGCCATCAGCGGTGCCCTCCCAGCCCCATCCCCAGCGCCAGCAGCGGCCGCAGCCGCTCCGCCAGCACGAAGAAGAAGAACGTCAGGCTCAGCATCCCGTTCATCGAGAAGAACGCGGCGTCCAGCTTGGACAGGTCGCCCGGACGCACCAGCGAATGCTCGTAGGCCAGGATCCCCGCCGCCACCACGACGCCCGTCCAGTACAGCGCGCCGCCATGCGTCGCGACCCCCGCCAGCGCCAGGCACACGATCGTGATCACATGCAGCACGTGCGCGATGCGGATCGCCGCCGCCTCCCCCATCGTGGACGGCAGCGAGTGCAATGCGTTCGCGCGGTCGAACTCCGCGTCGGCCAGCGAGTAGAACACGTCGAACCCGCCCACCCACGTCATCACGGCGATCGCCAGCACCGCCAGCATCCACCACGGCTGGCTCCACCGCCCGGCCACGGCCAGGTAGCCGCCCACCGGCGCGATCGCCGTCCCCATGCCCAGCGCCAGGTGCGCCCACCGCGTGAACCGCTTGGTGTGGCTGTAGAAGAACACCCACGCCAGCGCCACCGGCGAGAGCAGCAGGCACAGCGGGTTGAGCATCGCCGCCGCCAGCCCGAACACGAGCGACGCCACGATCACCGACGCCCACGCCTCCCGCACCGTCAGCACGCCGCGCGGGATCTCGCGCATCGCCGTGCGCGGGTTGCGCGCGTCGTACTCGCGGTCCGCGATCCGGTTGAACGCCATCGCCGCGAACCGCGCCGCCGTGAACGCCACCACCACCCACACCACCTCGCGCAGGTGCAGCGGCCGGCGGTACGACGCGAACGTCACGCCGACCAGCGCGAACGGCAGCGCGAACACCGTGTGCGGCAGCTTCACCAGGTTCACGTACGCGACCAGCCGCGAGCCGCGGTCCGCGAACGTCTGTCCCTCGCGCGCCGTCATCGCCACGGCAGCCCCAGCTTCGGCCACATCGCATCCACGCGCTGCTTCGTCGCGGCGTCCATCTCGATCACCTTGGGCCAGTCCCGCGTGAAGCCCTCCTCCGCCAGCTTCCGCGTGCCGTCCAGCCCCATCTTCGAGCCGTACGTGAACGTGCGGCTCGCATGGTCCAGCACGTCCACCGGGCCCATCGTGAACCGCACGTCGCGCTCGGGATCCAGGTTGTTCAGCGCCACCCACCACGCCTCCTGCGGGTTGCGCACGTTCACCCACTTGTCCACCACCACCAGCACCTTGGCCAGCGACATCAGCCCCTGGCCCCACAGCGCGTTCATCACCTTCTGCGCCTGCCCCGGGTACTGCTTGTCGATGGACACGAACACCAGGTTGTGGAAGATCCCCTCGGCCGGCATGTGGTAGTCCACGATCTCCGGCACCGTGAGCTTGAGCAGCGGCAGGAAGATCCGCTCCGTCGCGTGTCCGAGGTAGAAGTCTTCCATGGGCGGGCGCCCGACGATCGTCGCCGGGAAGACCGGCGCCTTGCGCATCGTCACCGCGGTCACGTGCACCTGCGGGTACAGGTCGGCCAGGGAGTAGAAGCCCGTGTGGTCCCCGAACGGCCCCTCGGGCACCAGCGCCTCCGCCGGGTCGATGTACCCCTCGAGCACGAAGTCCGCTTCCGCAGGCACCTCGAGGTCGCACGTCAGCGCCTTCACGAGCGACACATGGTCGCGCCGCAGGAAGCCGGCGAACAGGAACTCGTCCACCGTCGGCGGCAGCGGCGCGCTGGCGGAGTACATGGACGCCGGGTCCGCGCCGATCGCGATGCACACCGGCATCTTCTCGCCGCGCTCCGCCATCTCGCGCCAGTGCGCCGCGCCCACCTTGTGCCGCTGCCAGTGCATGGCCAGCGTGCGCTTGCCCGTCTGCATCACGCGGTACATGCCCACGTTGCGGATGCCGCGCCTGGGGTCGCGCGTGATCACCATCGGGAAGGTGATGTACGCGCCGCCGTCCTCGGGCCAGCACTTGAGCAGCGGCAGGCGGTCCAGGTCCACCTCGTCGCCGCGCCACGCCACCGCCTGGCACGCCGCGCCCCCGCTGCGCGTGCGCGGCGGGAACTTGGACAGCTCGATGAGCCTCGGCAGCAGCGACAGCTTGGCCACCAGCCCCTCGGGCACCTTGAGCTCGAGCAGCTCCGTGATGCGCGCGCCGATCGAATCCAGGTCGTCCACGCCCAGCGCCATCGCCATGCGGCGCATCGAGCCGAACAGGTTGATCCCCACCGGGTACGCGGAGCGCGTGCCGTCGCGCAGCACGGGATGCTCGAACAGCAGCGCCGGCCCGCCCCCCGGCTGCTTCATCGCGCGGTCGGCGATCTCGCACAGCTCGAGGTCCACGGACACGGGATGCGTGATGCGCACCAGTTCCCCGGCGCGGTCCAGCGCTTCCACGAATTGCGAGAGCGATTCCATCGGTGCCTGTCGAGGTGATTCGCGGGCGCTCAGCCCTTCACGCCCACATGGATCGCGGCGATGCCGAAGGTGAGCGACGTCCAGGTCGCCTCCCGGAACCCCGCCCGGACCATCCGCTCCGCCAGCGCCTGCGGCGCCGGGAAGTTCGCCACCGACTGCGGCAGGTAGCGATACGCGGTGCGGTGCCCGCTGATCACGCCCCCGATGAACGGGAGCACGTGGTGGAAGTACGCGTGGTATCCCGCGCGCACCAGCCCCACCCTCGGCGTCGTAAACTCCAATATCACAAATCTTGCGTCGGGTTCGAGCACCCGGTGCACTTCGCGCAGCCCGGCGTCCAGGTCCGCCAGGTTCCGGATCCCGAATGCCACGACCGCCCCGGACACCGAGCGGTCGGCCAGCGGCAAGTCCAGCGCATCCGCCACCACCGGACGAACAATCGCCACCGGGGCCTTTCCCGTTCCCGCGCGCAGCATCGGCTCCGCGAAATCGGCACCCAGCACGCGACCGCGGAAGCCGGCGGTCTGCGCGAGCTGCGCGGCCACGTCGAGCGTCCCGGCGCAGAGGTCCAGGTACAGCCCCTCGGGACGCCGCGTCCACTGCAGCGCCTTCAGCGCGCGGCGGCGCCACCGCCGGTCCACGTTGAAGCTCAGCAGGTGGTTCAGCAGGTCGTAGCGCGGCGCGATCTGCGAGAACATGCGCTGCACATACGCGCGCTTCTCGGTTCCCCACGCCGCTGCGGCCTGCGCCTCTGCTGCTTCCACCTCGTGAACGGGCATCCGCGAAACTTCACCCGTCACCGACGTGCGGGCAAGCGCGCCGCTGGCTCGGCGAGTCATGCGCCGATACGTTTCAGCAGCCCATCCAGCGCCGGCGCACGCCGCCCGGCGGCGCCCCCGCTCGATGCCCCGTCCCGCCCTCGACCTCGCCAACCTTCCCGACGCCGACGTCGTCGCCCTTGCCCAGCAAGGGCGGGAAGTGGCGTATCGCGAGCTCGTTCGGCGCTACGAGCGCCCCGTGTTCTCGCTCGTGTACCACATGGTGCGCGACCGCGAGCTCGCCGAGGACCTGGCGCAGGATACGTTCATCAAGGTCCTGCAGAACATCGACCGCTACCGGCCCGAGTTCAAGTTCTCGAGCTGGCTGTTCAAGATCGCGAACAACGTCGCCATCGATCACCTGCGCCGCCGGCAGCTCGACACCGTGAGCATGTCCGGCTCGCCGCACGCCACCACGAGCGACGCGGCCGAAGCCACCTCGTTCGACGTCGCGTCCCGGGACGAGTCCCCGCTCGACACGATCGAGGCGCG
>DASZRI010000256.1:0-6691 GCA_035549215.1 Gemmatimonadaceae bacterium
GGCGATGGGGGCGCCGCTCGCCCGGGGCAGCGGCGTCCGGCGTCGCCTCACCCTCGTGGGGCTCAGCCGCCGGGCGCGCGGGTCCACGCTCCCGAATCCGCGGAGCGGGGGTCTCGAGGACCACGTCCTCCTGCGACTCGTCCTCGAGCGGCTCGAGTTCGCGCGGCGCCGGTTCGGTGACCACGGCCGGCAGCGCCTGCGGGTCGAACTCGCCGAGCTCCGCACGCAGGTCGGCCAGCGCGACGACGCGCACCTCGCCGTCCGCCATGCTCCGCAGGGCCACGCGGTCGCGGAAGATGTCGTTGGCGAGCACCTTCTCCTCACCCTTGCTCGTGCGCAGCGACTTGCCCTCCTTGGGGAAGCGCTTGCGGCTCTGCACGTAGAACTCGTGCTCGTAGCGCAGGCAGCACATCAGGCGCCCGCAGGCGCCGGAGATCTGCGTCGGGTTGAGCGACAGGTGCTGGTCCTTGGCCACGCCCAGGTTCACGGGGCGCAGCTCGGGGAGCCACGACGACGAGCAGTACTGGCGGCCGCAGCGGCCGATGCCGTCGAGGCGCTTGGCCTCGTCCCGCACGCCGATCTGCTTGAGCTCGATGCGCGTGCGGAACATGGACGCGAGCTCGCGCACCAGGTTCCGGAAGTCCACGCGCTTCTCGGCCGTGAAGTAGAACGTGAGCTTCTTGCGGTCCCACTGCCACTCGGCATCCGAGAGCTTCATCATGAGCGCGTTGGCGCGCACGCGCTCCATGGCCCGGCGGCGCGCGTCGTCGTCCTGTGCGCGCAGCTCCTCGAGGCGGATGACGTCCTCGGGCGTGGCCAGGCGGCGCGCCTTGCGATCGGGGAGCGACGTGCGGTAGCCGTGCGGCGTGCCGGCGTTGCGCCTGGCCGCGAGCTCGCCGATGGCGTGCACGCGACCCAGGTCCTCCCCCCGGTCGGCCTCGACGATCACCGGCGCCTTCAGCGCCGGCGGCTCGTCGTGCTCCCACAGGAAGAAGTCCTTCCGGTTTCCCTTGAAGGCGACTTCGATCAGGTGCGCCATGCTACTCCAGGTACTGCCCCATGCGCAGGAACTTCTCGCGGCGGCGGCGCACCAGCTTGTCGGGCTTGAGCCGCCGCAGTTCGTCCAGGTGGCGCAGGAGCGCGTCCTTCAGCGCGGTCGCCGTGGCCTCGTAGTCCGCGTGCGCGCCGCCGGGCGGCTCGGGGATGATCTCGTCGATGATCCGCAGCTCGTAGAGGTCGGCGGCGGTGATCTTGAGCGCCGACGCCGCCTTCTCGCGCATCTCCGGGCTCTTGCCGTCCTTCCACAGGATGGCCGCGCACCCTTCCACCGTGATCACGGAATATACCGAGTTCTCGAGCATCATCACGCGATCGGCAACGCCGAGCGCGAGCGCGCCGCCCGACCCGCCCTCGCCGATCACCGTGGCGATGATCGGCACCTCGAGGCGGCTCATCTCGAACAGGTTGTGCGCGATGGCCTCCGACTGCCCGCGCTCCTCGGCGCCGAGGCCGGCCCACGCGCCCATCGTGTCGATGAACGTGATCACCGGGACGTGGAACTTCTCGGCGAGCTTCATGAGGCGCAGCGCCTTGCGATAGCCCTCGGGGTGCGGCATGCCGAAGTTGCGGCGCACGATCTCCTTGGTGTCGCGCCCGCGCTGGTGGCCGATGACCATCACCGACTCGCCGTCCAGGCGCGCCCAGCCGCCGACGATCGCCGGGTCCTCGCGGAACAGCCGGTCACCGTGCAGCTCGACGAAGTCCGTGAACGCGAGCTTCAGGTAGTCGAGCGTGAACGGGCGCTTGTTGTTGCGCGCCACGAGCACCCGCTGCCAGGGCGTCAGGTTGCGGTAGATCTCCTCGCGCAGCTCGGCGAGCTTCTTCTCCAGCGGCGCGATCTCGCCGGACACGTCCAGCTGCCGGTCGCCCGCGAGCCGCTTGAGTTCCTCGATCTGCTTCTCGAGTTCCGCGAGGGGCTTCTCGAATTCCAGTGACGCCGTTCCCATGCTAGCTCCCGCGCACGAGCCGGACGCGTTCAGCGCCCAGCACGTTGCGCAGATCGGTGAGGGCGGCCTGCGTGGCCGCGATCCTGAGGGACCGCGACCGGAGGCGCGCCGTTGTGCCCGCGCCGTCGCTCCACCGCACCTCGAGCGGCGGCGTGCCGGCGTGCGACGTGGAGTGGGCGTCCACCACCGCCCGCACGTCGCGAATCACTCCCTCATTCACCATCTCCCCGGGCACCAGCTCGATGGCCACCGCCACCTGCCCGGTGAGCCGCAGCTCCACGAACGGGGTGATGGACTCGACGATGAACGTCGGGCTGTCCGCATCCTGGTCGCGCCGGGAATACCCGCCCTTGATGAGCACCGGCACGTCCGTCTTCACGCGGTCCGCCATCAGCCCCCAGGCCTCGGGGAAGACGAGCACCTCCGACGACCCGGAGAAGTCCTCGACCACGAGCCGGGCGAACTCGGCGCCCGACTTCTTGCTGATCTGGCGCCGGATGGCCGTCACCACGCACCCGATGCTCACCTGGTCAGGGGTCCACTTGCCCAGCCCGGCCACCGTGTGCGACGCGAACAGCTCGCACTCCACGCGGAATGGCTCCAGCGGGTGTCCCGAGATGTAGAAGCCGAGGATCTCCTTCTCCTTGGTGAGGCGCTCGGACTCGGTCATCGCGGCCACGTTGGGGAGGACACGCGACTTCGGCGCTGCGCCCGAGGGCGCCGATTCGTCGCCGCCGAACAGCGAGCCCTGGCCCATCGCGCGCTCCTGCTGCATGAGCGACGCTTCCTGCAGCGCCGTGTCCAGCACGGAGAGGTACTGCTGGCGATGCCCGCCCAGCTCGTCCAGCGCGCCCGAGGCGATGAGCGCCTCGAAGACGCGCTTGTTGCAGAGCCGCAGGTCCACCCGCTCGCACAGGTCGAAGAGGTCCGTGAACGGGCGCTCGCGGCGCGCCTGCAGGATCGAGTCGATCGCGCCGCGCCCCACGTTCCGGATGGCGCCCAGCCCGAAGCGCAGGCGCTTCTCACCGACCACGGTGAACTTGTAGCCCGACTCGTTCACGCTCGGCGCCAGCACCTCGAGGCCCAGTTCGCGCGCCTCGTTGATGAACTTCACCACGCTGTCGGTGTCGCCGATGGACGACGACAGGATGGCCGCCATGAACTCGGCCGGGTAGTGCGCCTTGAGCCACGCCGTGTGGTAGGTGATGACCGAGTACGCCACGGCGTGCGACTTGTTGAAGCCGTAGCGGCCGAACGTCTCGATCTGCCCGGCGAGCTCCTCGATGACCTTCCGGTCGTGCCCGCGCTCCACCGCCTTCGTGATGAACTTGTCCAGTTCCTTGCGGATGAGCTCGGCGTCCTTCTTGCCCACCGCCTTGCGCAGCACGTCGGCTTCCGCGAGCGAGATCCCGGCCAGGATCTGCGCGATGCGCATCACCTGCTCCTGGTACGTGATCACGCCGTACGTCGGCTTCAGCACGTCTTCCAGCTCGGGGAGCGCGTACGTGATCGGCTCCTCGCCGCGCTTGCGCCGCTGGTACACGCGATGCATTCCCGCGTCCAGCGGGCCCGGGCGCATCAGCGCGTTGGAGGCCACGATGTCGTCGAAGCGGTCGCAGCGCATGCTGCGCAGCATCTCCGTGGCCAGCGCCGACTCGAACTGGAAGACGCCCACCGTGCGCCCCGCACGGAGCATCTGGTACACCTTCGGGTCGTCGTCCGGCACCTGCGACAGGTCGGGGCGCGCCCCCGTGGTCGC
This sequence comes from Gemmatimonadaceae bacterium, assembly GCA_035549215.1. GTDB lineage: Bacteria > Gemmatimonadota > Gemmatimonadetes > Gemmatimonadales > Gemmatimonadaceae > JAGWRI01. Next base: position 3,766 of record DASZRI010000256.1, read on the forward strand.
CTCGATCGCGTCCAGCGCATCGTTGATCACGGTGAGCGTGGTGAGGCCCAGGAAGTCCATCTTGAGCATCCCGGCCTTCTCCAGCGCCACCATGTCGTACTGCGTCACGACCACGGACTCGTCGTCGCCCGCGCCGGCGCCCTTGCTGGCCTGCGTGCACACCGGCACGTACTCGTCCAGCGGGCCCGGCGCGATGACCACGCCAGCCGCGTGCACGCCCGTGTGCCGCGACAGCCCTTCCAGCGCGATCGCGTAGTCCAGCAGCTGCGTGTACCGGTCGTCGCCCTTGTAGAGCTTCTTCACGTCCGGCACCTGCTCGATCGCTTCCCTGACCGTGAGCGAGAAGTTGGGCTGGTTCGGGATCAGCTTGGCCAGCGCGTCCGTCTCCGCGGGCGTGAAGCCGAGCACGCGCCCCACGTCCTTGATCGCAGCGCGCGACTTCATCGTCCCGAAGGTGACGATCTGCCCCACCGACGCCTTGCCGTACTTCTGGCGCACGTACTCGATCACCTCGCCGCGGCGCTCGAAGCAGAAGTCCACGTCGATGTCCGGCATGGACACGCGCTCGGGATTCAGGAAGCGCTCGAACAGCAGGTCGTACTTGAGCGGGCAGACGTCGGTGATGCGCAGCGCGTACGCCACCAGCGAGCCGGCCGCCGAGCCGCGCCCGGGGCCCACGGGAATGCCGAGGTCGCGCGCCGCCTTGATGAAGTCGTACACGATCAGGAAGTAGCCGGCGTAGCCGGTCTTCGTGATCACGCCAAGCTCGTAGTCGAGGCGCTCCCGCACGTGGTCGGGCAGGGGATCGCCGTACCGCTCGCGCGCGCCCGCGGTCGCGAGCTGCACGAGCAGGTCGTTCTCCGACGCCACGCCCTGCGGCAGCGGGAACGACGGCACGTAGTACTTCTTGGCGAACTGGATGTCCACGGCGTCCGCGATGCGCAGCGTGTTCTCCAGCACGTCGGGACGGTCGGGAAAGCGCGCCGCGATCTCCGGCCCGCTCTTGAAGTAGAGCCCGCCGTCGTAGCGCATCCGGTCGCGGTCCTCGCGATCCTTGCCCAGGCCGATGCAGAGCAGCACGTCGTGCGCGTCATGCGACTCGGCCGTCAGGAAGTGCGCGTCGTTCGTCGCGACCACCGGCAGGTTGAGGTCTGCCGCCAGCGCGAAGATCCCCGCGTTGAGCTGCGCCTGCCCCTGCGAGTCGTGCGCCTGCACTTCCAGGTAGTAGCGATCCTTGAAGACGTCCGCGTACCACGAGGCCGCCGCCCTGGCCCCCTCGACGTCGTTCGCCTCGAGGTGCGACGCGACCTCGCCGGCCAGGCACGCCGAGGAGACGATCAGCCCCTCGTTGTACTGCGCCAGCAGCTCGCGGTCGATGCGCGGCCGTGTGTAGAACCCCTCGGTGAAGCCGAGCGACGAGAGCTTGCAGAGGTTCTTGTAGCCGGTGTAGTCGCGCGCCAGCAGCACCAGGTGGTAGTACGCCTTGCCGCCAGGCACGCGCGTGCGGGCCCGGCGATCGCCCGGCGCGACGTACGCCTCCATGCCGATGATCGGCTTGAGCCCTGCCTTCTTCGCCTTCTCCTGGAACTCCCACGCGGCGTGGAGGTTGCCATGGTCGGTGATGGCGAGGGCGGGCTGCTCGAACTCCTGCGCGCGCCGGATGAGGTCTTCAATCCGGTTGGCGCCGTCCAGGAGCGAGTATTCGGAGTGGCAATGCAGGTGTACGAAGGACATCCGTGCCAAGATAGCGCCGAGGGGAGGGGGCGTCAAAGCACTTGACTTGGAGCTTAACCGCATATTGGACAATCACTTAGATTCCTGACGACCTCGCTTCCGACCCCCGTGCGCCTTCTCCTGCTCCTGCTGCGTTCTTCCGGCGTCCTCGCGCTCGCCGCCGTCGGCTACCTCGCGCTCTTCCCCACGGGCCGCTACGTGACGCGCGCCGCCTGGGAGGAAGCGCACATCCTGGCGCGGCGGCAGTCCATCCCGGCGCTCATCGCGGATCCCGCCACGAGCCCGCATGTGCGCGCCAAGCTCCAGCTCGTGCTCGACGCGCGCGCGTACGCGCAGGACTCGCTGCACCTGCGCGCCGGGCGGAGCTTCACCACCTACTCGACGCTCACCCACGACACGCTCGTGCTCGTGCTCTCCGGGGCCTACCGCGACCGGCTGGAGCCGGTGACGTGGTGGTTCCCGGTGGTGGGGCGCGTGCCGTACAAGGGGTTCTTCGACTTTGCCGCCGCGCGCGCGGCGGAGCACCAGCTCCAGGCCGACTCGCTGGATGCCTACCTGCGCCCGAGCCCGGCCTTCAGCACGCTCGGGTTCTTCAACGACCCGCTGCTTTCCACGTCCATCGCGGACGACTCCGCCGAGCTCGCGAACACCGTCATCCACGAGCTCACGCACAACACGTTCTACGCCAGCGGCCAGGCGGTCTTCAACGAGTCGTTCGCAAACTTCGCCGGCTCGCGCGGCGCGGCACAGTTCTTCCGCTCGCGCGGCGACACGGCGCTGGCCGGGACGGTGGACAACCGCTGGCACGACGAGGTCGTGATGGCGCGCTTCTGGGAGCGCACCTACCGGGCGCTCGACTCGGCGTACCGCGCGCACCCGGAAGGGAAGGCCGCGCGCATCGCCGCGCACGACACGGTGTACGAGCGCGCCCGCGACGACCTGATCCGAACGGTGGGCCCGCAGCTCCTGACCGTGGTTGTGCGCTACCTGGCGCGCGCGCGGCTGGACAACGCCGAGCTGCTCGCGCGGCGCATCTACCTCACGGACCTGGACCTGTTCGACGCCGTGTTCGCGCGGGAGGGGCACGACGCCCGGCGCGCGATCGCGCAGGTGATCGCGCTGGCGCGCACACGCCCCGACGATCCGTACGGCGCGGTGCGCGACTGGCTGTCAGGGAGCGGCGGGGCCCCCG
>DASZRI010000257.1:0-9779 GCA_035549215.1 Gemmatimonadaceae bacterium
GAGGGGCTGTCGCGCTTCCTCGCGTCGTACACGCGGCTGGCCAAGCTCCCGCCGCCGAAGCTCGCGTCCGTGGACGTCGCCGCGTGGGTGCAGCGCAATGCGCGGCTGGAGACGCGGCTCCCCGTGGAGGTCGTCCCCGGCCCATCAATCACGCTGCAGGCGGATGGCGACCAGCTCGACCAGTTGCTGATCAACCTCATCCGCAACGCCGTGGTCGCCGCCCTGACCCCCCACGGCGGCGTCCGCGTCCACTGGTCCGGCAGCGAGACGATGTTCGAGATCGTGGTGGAGGACGACGGGCCCGGGCTCCCCGAGACGGCGAACCTGTTCGTCCCGTTCTTCACCACCAAGCCCGGCGGCACGGGCATCGGGCTCGTGCTGTCCCGGCAGATCGCCGAGGCGCACGGTGGCTCGCTGTCGCTGAGCAACCGGGCGGGAGCGCGTGGCTGCGAGGCGCGCCTCGCGCTCCCCCGGTAGGACCCTTACGCCGACTCGAGCTTCGCGTCGAGCGTCATCGGCACGGCAGCCAGCGCGCGCGACACGATGCAGCCCGTCTTCGTGTCGTCGGCAAGCTTCCTGAACTCGGCGTCCGAGATGCCGGGCACGACGCCGCGCGTCACGAGGTCGATGCCGGAGATCGAGAAGCCGGCGTCCCCCTTGGTGAGGTGCACGGTCGCTGTGGTCGTGACGCTGGTGGCCGGATGTCCCGCGCGCTCCAGCGCCGCCGAGAGGGCCATCGAGTAGCACCCGGCGTGCGCGGCGCCGAGCAGTTCCTCGGGATTCGTGCCGCCGCCCGACTCGAAGCGGCTGATGAAGGAGTAGGGTCCGCTGTACGAGCCCGAGCCGAGCGAGACGTTGCCGTTGCCATTCTTCAGGCCGCCGTTCCAGCGGGCTTCTGCCTTGCGATCCATGAGAATCCTCCCGTCGTGAGACTGCGTGCGATGCCGGCGCGGAACCACGCGCCGGTCAGGGAATCCGCCGCAGCTGGTGTTGGTTCGCAGTATAGCACACGAACGCTATCCCGTCGCGCCCAGGCCTCGCGCTGTCTCGCGCACCAGCGCGATCACCGAGCGGATGTCGTCCGCCGTGGTCCGGAAGCTCAATGCGCAGATCCGCAGGGCGAACGTGCCGCGCAGGCGCGTGGACGAGATCAGCACGCGCCCGGTGGCGTTCACCGACGCGTTCACGCGCTCGTTGAGCGCGTTCAGCGCCGCCTCATCATCCAGCCCGCGCGGGTGCACGCGGAAGCACACGATGCCGAGTTGCGCCGGCGTGATCACCTCCAGCTCGGGCGCATCGGCCACGAGGGACTCGGCCAGCTGCGCCAGTGCCATGCCGTGCGCGATCGCCTCGCGGATCGCGTCGAGCCCGAAGTACTGCACCATCACCCATACCTTCAGCGCCCGCGCATAGCGCGTGAGCTGCTCGCCGCGGTCGGCGAAGTTCACGTCCTGGTCCCGCGCCTGCACGTCCGACAGGTACTCGGGCATGATCCGGAACGCCGCGGTGAGCGCGCGCGGGTCGCGCACCAGCACGCACCCGCACTCGAAGGGCACGAACAGCCACTTGTGCGGGTCGAGCGCAATCGAGTCGGCACGGCCCACGCCGTCGAGCAGGCCTCGCCCGCGGTCAGTGAGCGCGGCAAACCCGCCGTACGCCGCGTCCACGTGGAACCACATCTGCTCCCGCGCCGCGAGCTCGGCCAGCGCGTGCATCGGGTCAACGGCGCCCGTGCTCGTCGTGCCCGCGCTGCCTACCACCAGGAAGGGCTGCAGCCCGCGTGCGCGATCCGCGGCGATCGCCTCCGCCAGCGCGTCCATGCGCATCCGGTACTGGTCGTCGGTCGGGATCGAGCGCACGTGCTCGCGCGTGATCCCCGCGATCCATGCCCCGCGCACGACCGCCGAGTGCGCCTGGTCGGAGCAGTAGGCCGTGAGCCTCGGCAACCCGTCCGCGCGATCGCCGAGCGCCGCATGGCGCGCCGCGACGACCGCGGTGAGCGTCGCGCCCGAGCCGCCGGACGTCAGCAGCCCGCCGCTCGCCTCCGGCATGCCGAGCCACTCGCGGAACCACTCGAGCACGGTGAGCTCGAGTTCGTTCGGGCCGGCGGCCACAGACCACACGCCGGCAAAGAAGTTGAATCCCGTCGCGATCCAGTCGCCGGCGATCGCGGGAAAGGTCGGGCTGCCCGGCACGTACCCGAGGAACCGCGGATGCGGCTCGCGCGCGTGGTACGGGAACACGCGCTCGCGCAGGAACGTGACGATGTCTTCGAAGGGCTGTCCCTGGCGCGGCGGCGGGCCCGCAATCAGGGCCCGCGCATCCGGCCGTGGCAGGAACTGCTGCACCGGCTGCTCGCGCAGCGATGACAGGTGCTCGGCCACGAGATCCGCGACGCGATGGCCGAGCTGCCGCATCGTCTCCCGGTCGAGATCGAGCGGAGACGACGGCGTCACGGGCGCCCCGCCATCAGCGGCGCTTGGACTTCCCCGCGTGATGCTTGCCCGCCGACTTCTTCGCGGCGCCCTTGGCGGGAGCGGCCTTCCTGGCCTTGGCAGGCGCGGGCTTCTTGGCGGCGGCCTTCTTGGCCTTCGGGGGAGCGGCCTTCTTCGCCTTGGCCGGCGTCGCCTTCTTTGCCGCTGCCGGCTTGGCCGCGGGCTTCGGCTTGGCCGCCGGTGCAGGATTCACCTCGGCGATCGTTTCCGGGCGCGCCGGGATGATCGGGTTCTTGCGCGGACGTCCGCTCTTCCGGGCGGCCTGTCCCTCGGCCATCAGCTTGTCGAACGCGGCCTTGGCCTCGGCGAGGAGCTGCGCGTGCGTCGAGCTGCGCTCGCTCATCGAGCGTTGCTTCTCGGCGCGGAAGAGGTCTTCCGGATTGGTCGGCGTCATGCGTCGTCGTCGGTTTGTGGTGGAGCGATCGGCGGCGCCACAGCCCGGCGTTCATCCGTCGCTGCCCCGAATATGACACAAAACTGGCGCCATGCCTATGGGGTTCCCGCGCCCAGTCCCCGGGACGGAGCGCCCTCAGCGGAAGCGCGCCAGCGAGAACGGCGAGAGGTCGAACTGCGGCAACGCACCAGAGGCCAGGTCGGCCAGGATCTCGCCGATGGCGCTGGAGAACTTGAATCCGTGGCCCGAGCACGGGCTGGCGAGCAGCACGCGCGGCGCATCCGGGTGCCAGTCGATGAGGAAGTGCTGGTCCGGCGTGTTCGTGTACAGGCACACGCGCGCCTCGCGCAGCGGCCCTGCGGCACCCGGCATCACGCGCTCCAGGAACGCGTGTGCGCCGGCGTTCTCCTCGTCGCTGACCTCGCGGTGCACGCTCTCCGGCGTGGTCGAGAAGCCGTCGTGGTGGCCGCCGCACTTCACCCCCTGCCCGATGTCCGGCGTCGTCAGGAACAGGTGGTCCGCACTCGGCTCCCACAGCCCAAGCGGGCACGTGTCCGCAGAGCAGCTTCCGTCCGTCACGAGCGGCATGAACCAATGCGAGAGCTGCCGCTCCACCACCAGGGGCAGCCGGGCGCCGTTCGCCATCTGCGGCAGCCATGGCCCCACGGCCAGGATCGCGCGATCGGCGTGATAGGTGCCGTGCGACGTCACGACCGAGACCCCGTGCTCGTCCGCGCGCCACTCCATCACGCCCTCGTCCAGCCGGAGCACCGCCCCGGCCTCCGCCGCAAGCGTGAGGTGCGCGTCGATGCACGCCTCGGGCAGCAGCAGCCCCGCACGCGGCTCGTACACGGCCAGCCAGTCGGACGCGAGGCGATACGCCGGGAATCGCCGCATCACCTCGGCCGCCTCGAGTACCTCATGCGCCAGGTTGTGCTCGCGCACGCTGCGCAGCGCACCCTGCACCAGCGCGCCCCCTTCGACACCGGCCATCAGCCCGCCGGTCCGGATGTACAGGCGCTCCCCAGCCGCGCGCTCGAGCTCGGCCCACAGCTCGTATGCGCGCTGCACGAGCGGCACGTAGAGCGGGTGCTCGTAGTACGCCTCGCGAATGATGCGCGTGTACCCGTGGGATGACCCGAGCGCGTGCGGGGGCGCGTAGCGGTCGAACCCGACGACGCGCACGCCGCGCGACGCGAGGTGGTACGCAGCGGCGCTTCCCATCGCGCCCAGTCCCACGACGGCGACGTCAAAGCGGTCGTTCGTCATCGGGCACCGTACTTGCGCAGGATCTCGCGCACGCGATCGAGCGGCACCGGGTTCACGCTGTGCCCCCGGTAGGTCACCGTCGTCGCCATGAACATCGAGTTATAGATGGCCTCTTCCGTCGCTTCCACGACCGCCTCGAACAGCGGCGACATCTCGTCGTTCGTCAGCTCCGGCACGTCGGGGCGCCGCTGGTCGAAGTGGCGGCGCACGGCCGTGTTCGTGGAAAAGGCGATCACGTAGTCGCCAGACCCGTTCGCCGCAAACGAGCCGGTGCGCGACAGCCCCATGATCGCGCGCGACGCCAGGCGCCGCAGGTTGCGGTCGAGGATCGGCGCGTCCGTCGCGACGACGATCATGCACGATCCGTCGCCGCGGTCGCGGCTCACCTCGTTGCGGAAGGTGTACTGCCCCAGCTCGCGCCCCACCGGGGCGCCGAGCACCTGGAACACGCCGCCGAAGTTCGTCTGCACGAGGACACCAACCGTGTACCCGCCGAGCGAAGCCGGGAGCACGCGCGATGACGTGCCGATGCCGCCCTTCCACCCGAATGCAATCGTGCCGCGTCCCGCGCCGACGCTGCCCTCCTGCACCGGGCCGCTCGCGGCGGACTCCAGCGCCCGCGCGACGTCGGACTCGGTAATGGGGCGCGATCGGATGTCATTCAGGCCGCCGTCGTTCGTCTCGCCGACCACGGGATTGATGGACCGCACGTTCTCCATCCCCGGCTGCGCGAGCATCCACGCGACCAGCCCGTCCGCCGCGTGCCACACGCACAGCGTGCAGGTGAGCAGGATCGGCGTTTCCAGCTCGCCGAGCTCGCCCACCTGCGTGGAGCCGACCAGCTTGCCGAATCCGTTGCCGACGACGATGGCCGCCGGCACGCGATCGCCGAACAGGTTGCCGCCGTGCGGGCGAATGGCCGTGATGCCGGTGTGGATCGAGTCGCCGGCGTCCACGGTCACCTGCCCCACCAGCACGCCCGCGACGTCGGTGATCGCGTTGCTGGCGCCAGGCGCGAAGATCCCCGGCGCGACGCCCAACTGCCGCGCGCGTTGCGGCGCCGGGGCTTGCGCTGCCGCCCAGCTCATCGCGATGCACAACGCCACCGCCACCCGACGCACCAGCATCGTTTGCTCCTTCGCAAGTTCCTCGTGCAGCCGCCCGCGCTCGCGGGCCCTGTCGTGACTCGGCCTACGGTAGCTAATGTTCGGGTTACCCGCCATGATCCGGGCCCCCACCCGATCCATGCCCCGTACACCCTCCCGCCTGTTGGATCCAGCTTCCCCGCTGCTCGCGGCGTATGGCCTCGTCGTGCTCGCGGCGGGTGCGTTCGGCGTCGTGCTCGCCGTCGCGCCGTACCGCGCGTTCGACCTGGATCGCTTCTTCGTGCCCAAGGAGCTCGTCCTCCACGCGACCGTGCTGCTGCTCGCAGTGCCGTTCGTCCTTCGGGCGCGCGCGACCGCGGGATCACGCACGGACAAGTGGCTGCTCGCGTTCCTCGGTGTCTCGCTCCTTTCAGCGCTGCTCGCCACGAACCACTGGCTCGCGTTCCGGGCGCTTGCCCTGTCGTGGTCGAGCCTCCTGTGCTTCTGGTCTGCCCGCGCGCTGGCGCGTGGCGGACGGTCGCGCGCCATCGTCGGGATCCTCTGCGGCGCCGTGGCGCTCGCCGCGATCACGTCGCTGCTGCAGGCGTACGGCATGGACTCGCCGTACTTCACCACGAACCGGGCGCCCGGTGGCACGCTTGGCAACCGGAACTTTGTCGCGCATCTCGCAGCGATGGGAGCCCCGCTGCTCCTCGTTTCCGCCGTGCGCGCGCGGCGATGGATCACGACCGTGGCTGCGTCAGTCACGCTCGCCGTCGTGGCCGCGGCACTGGTGCTCTCGCGGAGCCGCGCGGCGTGGCTCGCGCTCGGTGCGTGCGTCGTCGTCCTGCTTCCCGCCATCTGGCACGCCCGCCTCAAGTGGCGCGTGCCCGGCATGCGCCGTCGCATCGGCATCGTCGCCCTGGTGACGGTGGGTGCCGTGGGGCTGGCGCTCGTGCTGCCCAACAAGCTCGACTGGCGCAGCGACTCGCCGTACCTCGACACCATGAAGGGCGTCGTCAACTACAAGGAAGGCAGCGGCAAGGGACGCCTGCTGCAGTACCGGAACACGCTGCGCCTCGCCATCCGGCATCCACTGCTCGGGGTCGGCCCCGGCAACTGGCCCGTGGAGTATCCGGCCATCGTCCCGTCCAGCGATCCATCCCTGGACGAGGCGACCCAGATGACCGCGAACCCCTGGCCCAGCAGCGACTGGATGGCATTCCTGTCGGAGCGTGGACTCGTGGGCGGCACGCTGCTCATCCTCGCCATGCTCGGCATGCTGGGCGGTGCGTGGCGGCAGGTGCGCACCGCCGGCACCCTCGACGACCACCTGGATGGTGTCGCGCTGGCGGGCATCGTCGTGGCCACCTGCGTCGTCGGCGCGTTCGACGCCGTGCTGCTGCTGCCGGCGCCGGCCTTCATCGCGTGGACGGCATTCGGCGCGCTGCGCCACCAGGGCGACGCATCGCCTCGCGCGTGGAGCATCGCGCAGCGCCTCGCCGCCGCCGGCGCGGTGCTTGTCGTCTCCGGCGCCGCGGTCGCGCGCAGCACGGCGCAATTCGCGTCCATTGCGGATTTCAGCCGCGGCAGCGTGCAGCGCGCGGAACGCGATGACCCGGGCAGCTACCGCATCCGGCTGCGTGCGGCCGAGCTTGGCGCCGAGCGCGGACGTTGCGACATCGTGCGCACGCAGGCGGGCGCCGCACACGACCTCTTCCCGAACGCGCCCGCTCCGCGGCGGTTCCTCGCGGCCTGCGGCGTGCGGCTACGGGGCCGGTAGCGCGCCGGCCACCGGCGCAAACGCGAACACGCCGCCCGTCGTGTCCACCGCCACCAGCGCGGCGGACGGCCCCGCCGTGAGCAGCCGCGCCGCGGCGATGTCCGGCGGCGACTGCAGGATCACGTAACGCGGATGGTACGCGGCGAGGATGTCGCGCAGGATGCCTGCATTCTCCTGCGGCGTGCGCTCCTGCAGGTACTGCGCGGCCGTGAACGTGGTCACGGGCACCGACGGCCGGTCCGCGTAGAGGTACATCATCCCCTCGGACTCGCTCGCGATCACGTCGCCGGGCGCCGTGTGGGTGCGCGCCCACACGATCGCCGGGCGCATCGCGCCACCCATCTGCCGCGAGATGCTCGCCCACCACCCGCCGCGGTATCCCTGCACGTTGTAGCGCAGCACGCCGGGGGCGAGGCACACGGCGGCGACGATGCACACGGCCCGGGTGCTGCCGCGCGTGGCAGGGGCCCCGATCGGCGCGACGAGCAGCGCCATGAGCAGCGGCCACACGCCCCACACGAAGCGCAGCGGGGCACCAGGCCACACCACCACGAGGCCGAGATAGAGCGCCAGGAACACCAGCGTCACCGGCACGCGTGAACGCGTGCGCCACGCGGCCGCCGCCCACAGGGACAGCAGTGCGATGAGCGCGACGGCACTGGGCAGCAGTGCCGGCCCGACGCGGAACGATGGCAGCACGCCGTTCACCATCGCCGTCACGTTCACGAGCGCCGTGCGCACGAGCACGGCGGGCCCGTCGCTGCGCATGCCGCCGGTGAACCACCCCAGGTAGCTGCCGTGTGCGCCGAGCAGCGCGGGAGGAAGGTCGGCACCATGCCGCATCGTCCAGAGCGTCCACGGTGCCAGCATCACGAGCGCCGTGGCGACGAACGCGGCCCCCGCGCGCCACGCGCGGCGCCACAGGTACGCCACCGCGATGGCAACGATCACCAGCGCCCCGATCGATCGCACGAGCGTGATCGCGGCGGCGAGCACGCCAAGCGCGACCGCAGCGCGCATGCGCACGGGACCGCCCTCCTGCAGCGCACCCTCGGCGTACGCCAGCGCCGGCACCAGCAGCGCCAGGAAGAGCGTTTCCGACAGCAGCATGTTCGCGAGCAGGAGCGGCGGGATCGTGATCGTGCCCAGCAGGGCGGCCACCGCGGCGAGCCACGGCGCGAGCTGCAGGCGCCGCATCGCGAACGTCGCCGTGCTCCACGCCACCACGGCGAGCAGCACCGCGTTCGCGGCCTTGAACAGCATCAGGTTCGCGGGGAACGCCGGCCCGAGCTTCCAGAGCAGCGCGAGGAACGCGGGATATCCCGGCGGGTAGTGCGCCGCGAACGGCGCGCCCGGCAGGTGCAGGTTGCGGTAGCCCTGCCCCGTGGCGAGCGACTTCGCGAGAATGACGTAGAAGCTGTCGTCGTAGAATCCCCCCACCGGCAGCGCGTTGAGCGTCGAGAGCCCGACCACCAGCGCGACGACGGCGCACGCCGCGGGCACCCACCGCGACGCATCGCGCATGGCTGGCCGCCCGTCAGTCGCGGTCATGGCGGTAGCAGGTGACCAGGTGGTCGTCCACCATCCCCACCGCCTGCATGTACGCGTAGCAGATCGTCGTCCCGACGAAGCGGAAGCCACGCGCCTTAAGGTCCTTGCTCATGGCGTCGGAGACGGCGGTACGCGCCGGCACCTGCCGCTGCTGCGTCCAGCGATTCACGATCGGCTGCCCGTCCACGAACCGCCACAGGTAGGCGTCAAAGCTGCCGAACGCGTCCTGCACGCCCAGGAACGCGCGCGCATTCGACACCGCGCTCTCCACCTTGAGGCGGTTGCGGATGATCCCCGCGTCCTGCAGCAGGCGTTCGATGCGCGCCGGCGTGAAGCGTGCGACGCGTGCGGCGTCGAAGTCCGCGAAGACGGCGCGGTAGCGCTCGCGCTTGGACAGCACCGTCTCCCAGCTCAGCCCCGCCTGCGCGCCCTCGAGCACCAGGAACTCGAACAGCACGCGGTCCTCGTGCTGCGGCACGCCCCACTCGAAGTCGTGGTACGGGATGCTGAGCGCGGTGCGCGCCCAGGCGCAGCGCGGGCGGCCGTCACCGGGACCAGGAGCGCGGGTTGCGGCGGGAGTCATCGGGCTTCAACCTGCGCGGCGCGCCGGCGAAAGTAAACCGGCGGGCTACTCGTGCCGGATCGCGTCGATCGGCGCCAGGCGTGCGGCGGTGAGCGCGGGATACAGGCCGAACCCGATCCCCACGACCATGGACGAGAGCATCGCGACCACCAGCGTGCTCACGGACAGCCCGGCATGGAGCTGCGCGTGCACGCGGGCGCGCATGAAGGCGGTCACGCCGTACGCCGCCGCCACGCCAATCGCCGCACCAAGCGCCGCGCCCGCGAGCGAGATCGCCACCGACTCGGCCAGGAACTGCTGCAGGATCTCGCGTCGCGTCGCGCCGGCAGCACGGCGGATCCCGATCTCGCGGGTCCGCTCCACCACGCTGGCCAGCAGGACGTTCATGATCCCGATGCCGCCCACGAGCAGCGAAATGCCGGTCAGCGCGCCCATGAACAGCTTGAACAGCAGCAGCCCCTGCGCCAACTGGTCCAGCCGCATGGTGTTCGTCTGCACCTGCACGCGTGACTTCCACGCCGGGTCGGTGCGGGTGAGCCATCGCTCCACGTCCGCGCGTGCCACCGATACCCGGTCCACGCTGTCCACGTGCACCGCGAGCATCGGCACCCGGGGCGAT